>JAOAGB010000019.1 GCA_026415995.1 Thermodesulfovibrio sp.
TTCTCTTTCAGAAGAAATTCCTCCAGCTATTACACCAACTCTCATTTTAAGCCTCCAAAAATCTTATTTCGGGTCGTAGTTCCACTGAAAAAATCTTAAAAACCCTTTCTTTTACCATATCCATCAATTTTAAAAAATCCGCTGCCTTTCCCTTGCCAATATTTATAAAATAGTTTGCATGAACTTTACTTACAATAATGTCTCCTACTCTTGCCCCTTTTAACCCGGCTTTATCTATAAGAAATCCTGCAGAAGTCCCTTCAGGATTTTTAAAGACACAACCTGCTGAATTTTCTTTAATCGGTTGGGTTTCTCTTTTCCTTATTAGAAACTCCTTCATTTTCCCAAAAATATCTTCCCCTTCTTCTTTTAGAACAAATTTTACAGTTTTTATTATTACATTTTCAGATAGCCCGGAATTTCTGTACCTGAAGTTAATCTCAGATTTTTTGAGTTTTTTTATACTCAAAGCTTCATCAATTAATTCAATTTCTTCAAGGCAATCCTTTATCTCGTACCCAAAAGAGCCCGCATTACAAAAAACCGCACCGCCTACGGTTCCAGGGATACCTATAAGCCCTTCCATACCAGAAAGCCCTCGCTTACCAAGAAAAGCAAGAACTCTCCCCAGCATCACTCCAGCTCCTACCTTAAGCGTATATCTCTCCAATCTTATGCTATCCATCTTTTTCGTGTTAACTATTACACCTTTAAATCCTCTATCACTTACGAGTAAATTACTGCCTCCTCCAACCACATAATAGGATAATCCTTCATTTTTTATTATCTCTAATATTTCTCTTATATTTTCTTCCTGCGGAAAAACAACCATCGCAGCCTCACCACCTATTCTGAGGGTAGTATATTGAACAAGAGGTTCATTTTTCTTATACAAAATACCCTTTTCTTTGCAAAAAGTCTCTATCTTTGTCATATATCTCTACAGGTTTTATGGATATAAGCTTTGAGCGGCTTTTGGCAATCTAAGGATTCGCCATGGATGGTGAAGCAGATTGCCAGCCTCGGAGCAGAACATGGATATCCTGCGAGAATGAGCGAAAAGCCATATCCATCAATTTTGTAATTTTCAATTGCTCTCATAGTCTATCCCTCACTAACTCTCCAATTTTATAAACATCACCTGCGCCCACTGTAAAAACAACATCACCTGCTTTTAACTCTTTTAGTATATCTTCTTTTATACCTTCTTTATCAGGATTAAATCTCACATTAACACCTGCACCTTGAAGCCTATCGTATAACACTTCTCCGCTAACACCTTTAATAGGTGGCTCACTTGCAGGATATATATCCATCAAAAAGAGAATATCCCTTTTTCTTAATACTTCTTTGAAAACCTTTATAAATTGCTCCATTAAGGCTCTTGTTCTTGTAAATCTATGTGGCTGAAATATTACGCAAAGTCTTGAAGGTCTTAACCACATGGCAGTCTTAAGCACTGCTCTTATTTCTGTAGGATGATGCCCATAGTCATCGTAAAATTTTATTCCTTTTCTTTCTCCCTTAAATTCAAATCTTCTTCCAATGCCTTTAAAGTTCTGTAAAGACTCCTTCACCTTCTCAAAAGGTACAGAGAGCTCCTTTGCCACAGCTATTGTGGCTAATGAATTTAAAACATTGTGTTTACCAGGAACGGTAATTTTAAACTCTCCCATTGATTTATCTTTATAAAATGCTTCAAAAGAAACATATGGTGATTTATAGCTAATTTTTTTTGCATAAAAATCAGCACTTTCATCAAATCCGTAAGTTAAATATCTTCTGGTTAAATGAGGAATTAGATCCCTTATATGTCTACATTCTCTACAAAGTATAGAAACCCCGTAAAATGGAACCTTATCAGCAAATTCAAGAAAAGCCTTTTTTATTCTCCTTAAATTTTTAAAATAGTCAAGATGTTCTCTGTCGATGTTGGTTATAACAGAAATTGCAGGGCTCAATTTAAGAAAACTGCCATCACTCTCATCAGCCTCTGCTACTAAAAATTCACCCTGACCAAGCCTTGCATTTGTCCCAAGAGATTTAAGTTTTCCTCCTACGACCACTGTAGGATCAAAACCCGCATCATTTAAAACTGTTGCGATAAGCGATGTGGTAGTTGTTTTTCCATGAGCTCCTGCTATTAAAATGGAATATTTAAGTCTGCAGAGTTCTGCAAGCATCTCTGCTCTTGGAATAACAGGTATCCCCATTGCTTTTGCTTTAATAATTTCAGGATTATCAGGTTTTACAGCAGATGAAAAAACAACCACATCTGTTTCATCTAAATTATCCTCTCCATGTCCTATGAATACCTTTATCCCGAGGCTTTTAAGCCTCCTTACTGTATCAGATTCTTTTATATCAGAGCCTGTTACTGTGTATCCCATGTTTTTTAAAACTTCTGCGATTCCGCTCATTCCGATTCCGCCAATTCCAACAAAATGAATTTTCTTAAACTGATACATCTACATTTTCCTCCTCATTAGTGATTCTCCAATTTCTACAATTTTTTCAGCAGCATTAGCCTTTCCAAAAGCAAGAGATGCCATCTCCATCTCTTTTTTAGCTTGAAAATCTGTTAAAATTTTGTTTATTTTTTTTGAAATAATCTCACCATTAAGCTCTCTGTCAAGAATCATTTCACAGGCACCACGGCTAAGAAGTCTTCTTGCATTTAGTTCTTGATGATTATAAGCTGCATATGGATAGGGTATTAAAATTGATGCTTTCCCGAGTGCAGTGATCTCTGCAACAGTTGAAGCCCCTGCCCTACAGACTATTAAGTCTGCAATGGCATAAGCCTCTGCCATCTCATATATGAATGGTAAAACAGTAGCCTTGAAAGAAAAATTTTTGTATTCCTTTGCTACCCATTCATAGTCAGGCTCACCTGTTTGATGAATTATCTGAATCTTATCTTTAAGTGGAATTAAATAGGATAAACCTTCAGTAACTGCTTTATTTATTTTTCTCGCACCAAGACTTCCTCCAAAAATCAATAAGGTTAGTTTCCCTTTTTCAAGGTTAAAAATCTCAAACGCCTTTTCTCTATCACCAAATAGGATTTCTCTTCTTATGGGAGTTCCTGTTAGATATACCTTTTCCTTGGGAAAATAATCTAAGGTCTCTGGATAGGTTATGCTAATAGCGTCTACGAATTTTCCAAGAATTTTATTTGCCAGCCCCGGCACTGTATTCTGCTCAAGAATAATTGTAGGAATTTTTTTTAAAGCAGCTGTGAATACCATTGGCAAAGAAGCATACCCACCAACGCCAAAAACAATATGAGGTGAAAAGGAATTTATAATATTTTTACATTCTGATATAGATTTTAAAAGTTTCAATATGGCTTTTGCTTTTTCATTTAGAGATTTACCCACAAAACCTTTTACAGAAATAAGCTTTAATTGATAGCCTAACTTAGGGATTACCTTTGCTTCTAACCCTCTTTCTGTTCCAATAAAAACTATCTCTGCATCGGGATATTTTGTCCTTATGAAAGAGGCGAGAGCAACACCTGGAAATAGATGTCCACCAGTTCCGCCACCAGCTATTATTACCTTCATGAAAACCTTCTCCCCCTGTAGTAATACCTGTATGTTATTTTCAATCTTTTCTTGCTCGCTGATGAGTCTTCAGATAAAAAAGGAGAGTCAACTTTTGAAAGATTAAGTAAAATTCCTACTGACATAAGACTAATTACCATAGATGAACCGCCATAGCTTATAAATGGCAAAGGCAATCCTTTTGTCGGTGCAAGTCCTGTTACAACAGCAAAGTTTATTAAAGCTTGAATAGAAATCATCACCGTAATCCCTGAAGCAAGAAAATAGTAAAATGATTCCCTTTGTCTTGTAGCAATCTTAAAACCTTTAATAGATAGAATAAAAAAAAGAATAACAACCAAAGATGCTCCAATGAATCCCATTTCTTCACCAATGTGTGCAAAAATAAAATCTGTATGAATCTCTGGTAGATAGGCAAGTTTTTGTCTACCTTCTCCAAGACCTTGACCAGTAAGCCCTCCGCTTCCAAGAGCTATTAGAGACTGAACCAATTGAAATCCGCTACCTTGAGGATCAGCCCATGGATCAAGAAAAGAGGTTATTCTTTTCCACCTATAAGGCTCTTTAGCAAGATAAAATATAACAGGCAAAGCAAGTAGGGATGTAACTCCAATAAACTTTAAACTTATTCCTGCAATAAAAAGCATTATAAAAGTTATAATTCCAAGAGTCATGGCTGCGCCAAAATCAGGCTGTTTTAGAAAAATTAACTGAAAAATTCCCATTAATCCTACGGGAATAACAAAATGTAAAATCTTATTCTTGTCATAATCTGGTCTGCTTAAAAACCATGCAAGGAAAAAAACCATTGCAAGCTTTACGAGTTCCGAAGGTTGAAAAACACTTGGCCACAGCTTAAGCCATCTTCTCGCTCCACCAGCACTAACTCCTAAGGGTGAAAAAACCAGTATAAGCATGATAAAGGAAATTATTAATAATGGAAAAACTAAGGTTTTTAATCTTTCTCGAGAAAAAAAAATAAATGTAATCATTAAAATAGAGCCTATTACAAGAGTGAACAACTGTTTCTGCAAGTAAATTAACCCGCCTCTTTCAGCATATTTTGCCTTTACTGAAGCTAAAACAGAAGTTGAGCTATAAACCGATATTAATCCTATAATTATAAGAAAGATTACTGTAATTATAAGAGTCTTATCGATTGAACCTTTATTCATAATGAATTTACGATCTCCTTAAATACTTCACCCCTATGTTCAAAGTTTCTAAACATATCGAAACTCGCACAACCCGGAGAGAGTAAAACAATGTCTCCTCGCTGAGCCAATTCCTTAGCTTTAATTACAGCAGATTTCATATCCTTTTCAAAATAATGATTCACCACTTCACCTAAAGCTTTTGCTATTTTTTGGCTTGCCTCTCCAATAAGAATCATTGCTTTTACTTTCTTTTGCACAACCTCCTTCAGAGTTGTAAAATCACCATCTTTATCTCTTCCACCTGCTATTAAAATCACATTACCCGAGAAACTTTCAAGAGACTTAGCTACAGCGTCAACATTTGTTCCTTTTGAATCATTTATATAGGAAACTCCGTCTATTTCTCTTACAAGTTCCATTCGATGAGGAAGTCCTGGAAATTCTCTAACAACTTCCTTTATGCTATCTGCAGTACATCCTACAGAAAAAGCAAGAAGAGAGGCTGCCATTATGTTTTCAATATTGTGCACTCCTTTGATTTTGAAGGAATTCACTGGCAGCACCGTATTTTCCATTTCCTTTTTTATATCCTCTGAAAGTTCCTCTCTTAAATGAAATCTAATAGCATCCTTTTCTAAAAAAGCTCCATAGACTTTTTGAAACCGACTAAAATATAGAATATGAGGAAGTTTGCCTTTTTTTAGATAAATATTCCTCAAATATTCAATTGAAGAAACCGTATTTTTATCATCCATGTTAAGTATGAGAAAATCATCTCCTCCCTGATTCTGAAATATTTTTGCTTTTGCTTCAATATATTCTTTCATTCCCGAGTATCTGTCCATGTGGTCAGGGGTAATATTGAGAATAGCTGCAGAATGAACTTTGAAATTTTTTATACCTTCAAGCTGAAAACTTGAAAGTTCAAGAACAAGGTAGTCAATATCTATTTCTTTATTATAAATTTCATAAACTACCTCTGCCATGGGAAAACCTATGTTACCAGCAAGTACTACCTTTTTGCCGTCTTTCTTCAAAAATTCATATGTAAGGGTGGATGTAGTTGATTTGCCATTTGAACCTGTTATGCCAATTATTTTTATATCTGGCTTTAAAATATTAAGTATTTCCCAGCTTAATTCTATTTCACCTATCACTGGGATTCCATTATATACTGCCGAAACTATGGAAGGCGTGCTTATTGGAACCCCAGGACTTACTACAACAAGCTGGGCTTCATTGAAAGCCTCAGGAGGATGTCCACCTCCGAATACCTTATAAACTCTATCTGAGAGATGACCTAAATCTTTATATATTTCATTTTCATTTTTTTTGTCGTTTACAATTACCTTAACACCTAAGGTTGAAAGTAGTTTAACCAGAGAAATCCCGCTTTTACCAAGTCCTACTATGGCAATCTTTTTATCTTTTAGTTCAGATAGACTGTGAACTAATCTTTGCATTACCTTTCCTCTTTTGTTTTGATTTTTTATTCGATGTTTTCTTTGTTTTAATATCCTGATTAGCCTTTATCTTTTTTTGAGCTTTTATGATATCTTTTTTCTTAACGGATGATGCTGACTTTTTATATGAAGCCTTTAAAACAGGTTTTTCATTTGTAAATTGAACGAATGGTTCATTTTTACCCGCTAATATATTCTCTGCTCTTGCCAAAAGTAGCTGTGTATCTCTCCATAGTTTATCTCTATTTGGAACTCCCAACAAAGCAGTATATACAAGTCTATTATCAATTCTTGCTGCACTTACAAAACAGTGTCTTGCCCTGCTTGTATAACCTGTTTTACCTCCTATCATATTGTCTTCGGTCCATAAAAGTTGATTTGTATTCTGTATAAAATGTTCTTTACCATCTTCAGAATGGATAACATAGACACGTGTATGTATGGCCTCTCTTATTAAAGGATAGGATAATGCATGGGACATAATTTTTGTGAGGTCATAAACTGTTGTATATTGATCTTTTCCTGGTAATCCTGAAGCATTAGCAAATCTCGTATCCTTTGCACCAATACTTTTTGCTTTGTCATTCATAAGCTTAACAAACTCAACTTCAGAACCTGCTACTGCCTCTGCAAGAGCAACTGCGGCAGAATTAACAGATCTCATTAAAGCAAGATAAATTAAATCATGTACAGTATATACCTCTCCTTCTTTTAATCTCGGAGCAACAGTTGGAGTCTTTGCCGCCCTTTCAGAAATGGTTATCTTCTTTTCTGGCGTAAGTCTTTCAAGAGCAACCATTGCAGTAACAAGCTTTGTTGTACTTGCAGGTGGCAGTTTAAGATCGGGATTCTTGCCGTATAAAATCTTTCCAGTCTGTGCATCTACCACGACAGCAGTGGGAGCATCCATATCATCTGCAGAGGTTGTTGAATTAATAACGAATAAAATTAAAAATAAAAAACATGTAATAACCTTAAAATTTAGCTTACATCTTGAGACTTTTGCCTGCTTTCTCATAGAATCACCTCAGTTTTAAAGTTAAAAGGCTTAAAAGGGCAAGAATAATACCTATTATCCAAAACCTGACAATAACTTTTGGTTCTGGCCATTTTTTTAATTCAAAATGATGATGTAATGGAGCCATTCGGAAGATTCTTTTGCCTCCAGTTAATTTAAAATATCCGACTTGAAGAATAACGGATAAAGCCTCTACAACAAAAATTCCTCCAACAAGGGCGAGTACAATCTCATGTTTTGTTATAACCGCTAAACTTCCAAGAGCTCCACCAAGGCTTAAAGAACCCACATCACCCATGAATACTTCTGCTGGATAGGCATTATACCATAGAAATCCTAAACAAGCTCCAAGCATGGCACCACAAAATACAGCAAGTTCACTTGTTCCTGGGATATAAAGAACATATAGATATTTTGCAAATACAGCATGTCCTGATACATATAATAATACGGCATTCACAATAGTAGCTATACCAACAAGTCCAACGGCGAGTCCATCCATTCCGTCAGTGAGATTAACAGCATTGGAAGAGCCAACAATGACAAAAATAGCAAAGGGCAAATAAAATATTCCTAAATCAATAAGCCATTGTTTAAAAAAGGGTATACTTAGAACTGTGGTATAGGGGTCCTTAGGATTAAAATAAAGAAATAAAGTAACTGCTGTGGCTAAAACTAACTGTGCGAGTAATTTATACCTTCCTGGAAGCCCTTTATAGTTATGTTTTGAGACTTTTAAATAATCATCAATGAATCCTATTAAGCCAAACCCGAGAAAACTTAGAATCATTATCCACATGTAGTGGTTTCTTAAATTACCCCATAATAGTACTGAAAACAACACAGAACCAATAATTATAATACCTCCCATCGTGGGAGTCCCTTCCTTTTTAAGATGACTTTTGGGACCATCATCTCTTATGTGTTGAGTAAGACTTAATTTTTTTAACCATTTTATACAAGCAGAAGCTATTAAAAAAGTAAAAAAGAAGGATGTTAGAATAGCAAGCATCGTTCTAAATGTAATATATCTAAAAACATTAAAAACAGAAATCTGATCACTTAAGCTATAGAATAGTTCGTAAATCATTCCTCATGTCCTTCTGTTAAAATTTCTAAAATTTTTTCCATTTTCATAGCTCTTGAACCTTTAATCAAGATTATCTCTCCTCCTGTAAGGCTTTCTTTGAGAAAATTTCCCGCTTCTTCTGCGTTTTCAAATACATGTCCATTTACATATGTTAATGCATTTTTAATAAACTTTCCTACACCTATAAAACTCTCTATTCCCAACTCTTTAAGCCACTTGCCTATTTCTTCATGTGCCCTTTCAGTATATTCACCAAGCTCAAGCATATCACCTAAAACAGCAATAGCCTTTCTATTATTTTTTCTCCTTACAAGCTCATTAAGAGCTACTCTCATGGAGGAAGGATTAGCATTATAGGCATCAAAAAATATTTCTGTTCCTTTAATTTTATAGATTTCTCCGCGCATTTTTGGAGGGTTAAATGACTCTAATGCTTCCCTTATCATGCACTTTGATATACCAAAATGCACAGCCACAGCACATGCAGACGTTACATTATAGACATTATGTAAGCCTAAAAGCTTAGTTTTAAGGGAAAAACTTGTGGTATCCGTATGAAAAATAAACTCAATTCCTTCATTTTTAAATTCTATATCACTTCCATAATAGTCATTTTCCCGATTTAATCCGAAAGTAATTACACTTCCTTTCCAATTTTTAAGTCCTTCCATAAGAAATTTATCATCACCATTAGCAAAAACTGTTTTAACATAAGGAAGAATTTCCAGTTCACCATCTCTTACTCCTTCTAAAGAACCAAATCCCTCTATATGTTCATATCCTATGTTAGTTATTACAGCATATTGAGGTTTAACAATTTCACAAAGCTCTCTTATGTCTCCCTTTCTGTTTGTACCAAGCTCAAGAACCATTATCTCTGTATTTTTTTCAATCCTGCTTAGACAAATTGGAACTCCAATATTGTTATTTAAATTGCCCTCTGTTTTTAAAATTAAATATTTCTTTGACAGGCAAGCTGCAATAAGCTCTTTTGTTGTTGTCTTACCATTACTTCCTATTACAGCAATGACCTTGCCTTTAAATTTACTCCTCAAATATCTTCCTAAGGATTGTAATGCTTTAAGTGTGTCTTTAACCATTACAACTGTTTTTCCTGAAAAATCTAAGTTCATATCCTTTGAAATAACTGCACCATAAGATTTATCTAAGGCATCTTTTAAAAATTCATGACCATCTCTCACTGTGCCTTTAAGAGCAAAAAATATATCCTTCTGCCCTATTGTTCTCGTATCAATAGAGGCGCTGTTAAAAATTTTTTCTGACTCAGACAAAACCTTTCCATTTGTGGCATCTATCAAATCATGGAGGGTAAACATTTTTTATTTCTTCAACTCCTTTAAAAGTTTTCTTAATATTTCTCTGTCACTGAAGGGGAATCTTTTTCCTTCAATCTCCTGATAGTCTTCGTGTCCTTTTCCTGCAACAATTAAAATATCTCCTTTTTCACATATGCTAATACCAATCATTAAAGCATCGCTTCGATCAGGAACAACTATAAAATTATCTTTTGATATACCCTCTTCAATTTCTCTTATTATCTGTCTTGGCTCTTCCCATCTGGGATTGTCTGAAGTAAGGATTACATAATCACTTAACTCTGTCGCGATCTTACCCATCTGAGGTCTTTTACCTTTGTCACGATTACCACCGCAACCAAAAATGGTTATAATACGGCCAACATGCCCGATTCCCTCTCTAAGCTTTATTACACTTTTAAGAAGTCGTTCAAGTGCATCTGGTGTATGGGCATAATCTACAAATACGAGGAATTGCTGACCTTCATCAATATTCTCAAATCTTCCGTCCGGAGCTTTAACATTTAATAGGGCTGATTTTATTGTATTCAATGGAACATTAAGATATAAAGCAACTGATATGGCACTTAGCACATTATAAATATTAGGGATTCCTAAAAGAGGTGTTTTGAATAAATGACTTTCTCCGTCAATAGAGACTCTAATTTCTGTACCATTAAACATTAGTTTATAATCTTCCACATATATATCAGCCTTTTTATCATTAATAGAGTAAAGAAGCTTCTTTCCTTTTATCTCCTTAACAAGTCTTTTCCCATACTCGTCATCAATATTTATAACGGAGATACCATCCTCTCTAAGTAATTCAGTGAAAAGTCTTTTTTTTGCTTGGAAATAGTCTTCCATATTACTATGAAAATCCAGATGGTCTCGGGAGAGATTTGTAAAAACTGCCACTTCAAAGCTGGAATAATCAACCCTTTTTAGAGCAAGAGCATGTGATGATACTTCAGAGATAACATATTCTATACCTTTCTGTAACATTTCCCAAAGAAGATGCTGAAATTGTAAAGCCTCAGGAGTTGTATGTTTAGCTGATATTTCATCTTCATCTATTAAATATTTAATAGTTCCTATTACACCCGTTTTTTTGCCGTCTTTTTTTAGAATTTCTCTAATTAAGTAGGAAGTGGTTGTTTTTCCATTTGTTCCAGTTATGCCTATAAGATGTAGACCATTTGAAGGAGAACCATAAAACCTATTGGCAATCCATGCAAGAGCATCTCTCGAATCATTAACACCTATCCATGTGATATTTTCATTATTAAGAGGGTTATAGCGAATCTTCTCGTATACCACAGCTATTGCACCTTTATCTAAGGCTTCACGTATAAAGTTATGACCGTCCATATTATGTCCTGCAATAGCAACAAATAGACTACCCTTTCGTGTCTCCTTTGAATTATACTGGACATCATTAAATTCAATATTAATATCTCCACTTACTTCGAAATCTTCTCTCAGAATTTCGTAAAGTTTCATCGCGATGCTACAACCTTTCTATTATTTTCGTTATTATTTATGGTAACAACAAGTCCCTTTTCTTTTGCATCATCTCTTGGCACATTAAGATATGCTAACGCTTCATCGGAAATAGCCTTAAATACAGGACCTGCTACAACTCCTCCGTAATGAGCTCCCTTAGGATCGTGAATTACAACTATAAGAGCAATACGGGGGTTTTCTGCGGGTATAAATCCTACGAAAGAACTAACAAATTTATCTTTTGAATATTTTCTTATTTTAGGATCATACTTTTGGGCTGTTCCTGTTTTGCCTGCCACATTGTTTCCTTCAACCTTAGCCGTAGTTGCTGTACCTCCTTCCTGCGTAACCTTCTTAAGAATTTCTCTCATTGTATAGGCGGTTTTCTCAGACAAAATTCTCTCTCTTTGAATAACAGCCTTGTATATAATATTCCCCTCTGGAGAACGTATTTCAGAGACAATAAAAGGTTTAACAAGATATCCTCCATTTGCAATAGCAGAATATGCCCGTAACATTTGCAGAGCTGTAACTGCTACCTCTTGTCCTATTGGGATTGCTCCAATGGAAGTGCCAGACCATTTACTTACAGGCTTTATATGGCCTGAGATCTCTCCTGGCAAATCAATTCCTGTTTTTTCGCCTATGCCAAATTTTTTGATATAATCATAAAGCTTTTCCCTACCAACCATCATTGCAATTTTTATTGTACCTACATTAGAGGACTTTTGAATAATCTCTTCAAAAGAAAGCACTCCATACTTATGAACATCCTTAATTTTTTTACCTCCCACTTCAATAAAACCAGGAGCACAATCTATCTTGGTATTTGTTTTGATTATTTTCTCTTCTAAGGCAGCAGATGCAGTAATGATTTTAAAAGTAGAACCAGGCTCATATAAATCTGTTATCGATCTGTTTCTTATAACAGATAAATTCTTTATTGTTTTCAAATCATTTGGATTATAGTTTGGTCTGTTCGCTAAAGCAAGAATCTCCCCTGTAAAAGGTTCCATCATAATTATTGTGGCAGAAGAAGCTTGCCATTTATTCATGGCTTCGTCAAGATGTTTCTCAACAATATATTGCAATCCTTCATCGAGAGTTAGAAAAACATCATTACCTCTAATCTCTCCATAGTTACCATCGGATAGTTTCTTGCCTGTGGCATCTCTTAAAACCACTTTCGAAGTTTTTTGTGCCTTAAGATACCTATTATAATATTTTTCTAATCCCTCTATACCTTCCTCATCAGTATTGACAAAACCCACTACATGAGAAGCTATTGAGCCTTTTGGATAATATCTTATATGTTCGGTAATAAAACCTACTCCTTGAAGCTTTAATTCCTTTATTTTTTTTGCTGTTTCATCATCAAGCTTCCTTTTTATCCATACAAATCTTTTGTTATTTTCAGCATCATTCATAATTTCATTGTAATCAACATTTTTTACATAATTTTTTAATAAATTGATTGTTTCATTGCCTTTAATCAAACCCGGATCAATAAAAAGAGAATCTTTCTCCAAAGATATGGCTAAATCTCTACCTGTTCTATCATAAATATTACCTCTTTTAGGCAATATTTCCTCTTTTTTTACATGCTGCATATTAGCTTTTTGTAAATAGACTTCATGTTCAACAAACATTACCAGAAAAAGTCTAAAAATTATAACTACAAAACAAAAGGTAATAAGATATTTTAGAATGGTAATCCTTGAGAGCATTTTTTAGTCTCTCTTATTAAAACTAACCCTGTTAACTGAATTGGTAAAATCTTGAGTTATGTATATGACCTTTTTCCTATCGGGGAAATGGAGAGAAAAAACTTCTCCCTTTTCAAGCCTTGCTATGCTTGTTAAAGAAGACTTTTGAGCCAATAACATCTTTTGTTCTCTAAGAAGATTTTTCTTTTTTTCCTCCAGTTGACTTAGTCTGTATTCAACAGCAATGACATTTGACCGTATCCATAGGATACCAAATACGGATAAAATAATAAGAAAAATAAATAAAAAAAACACAATATTGAAATATTTATACTTACAAACAAATCTATTCATAATTTTTCACCTCCTCTTAGTCTCGCACTTCTTGCTGAAGGGTTTTTTGCGATTTCTTCCAGAGACGGAAATATCGGCTTTTTAGTTATTATTGCAATATTGCCCTTTCTTTCCTCTTCTTTGAAGAAATTTTTTACTACTCTGTCCTCTCCAGAATGATAGGATATAATACATATCCTTCCACCCTTTTTAAGCATCTGCAATGAGTTAACCAATCCATCACGAAGTTCCTCTATTTCTCTATTCACTTCCATTCTTATTGCTTGAAAAACCTGTGTGGCAGGATGAATTTTAGTTCTTTTTGGAATAATTCCTTTAACTAAATCAGCCAATTCTTTACATGTATCGATTGTCTTTTTTTGTCTTTGTCTTACAATCTCTCTTGCAATTTTTCTTGAAAATGGTTCATCACCATAATCTTTAAATATCTGAATCAGTTTATATTCAGGGTATTTATTTACCACATCCCATGCTGTAAGAAAAGTGGTTTGATCCATTCTCATATCAAGCATTTCATCGGAATGGAAGCTGAATCCTCT
>JAOAGB010000064.1 GCA_026415995.1 Thermodesulfovibrio sp.
CTTGGCAATGTAATAGCTCCTCAGGAGATTATAAAGGTAAATGGTGCAGATATAGTAAGACTATGGGTTTCTGCAGAAGACTACAGAGATGATATAAAACTCTCAAAAGAAATACTAATGAGGCTTACTGAAGCGTATAGAAAAATAAGGAATACACTGAGATATCTCCTTGGAAATATTTATGACTTTGATGGAAATAATTATTCAGAAAGCCTTCTTGAAATTGACAGATGGGCTATGCTCAAACTTCAAAAGCTAATTAGAAAAGTGAAAAAAGCTTATGAAGAATTTGAATTTCATCAGGTCTTTCATTCAGTATATAATTTTTGCGTTAGGGACATGAGTGCTTTTTATCTTGATATACTTAAGGATAGACTTTACACTTTTAAAAAGGAGAGCCCAGAAAGAAGAGCAGCCCAGTGGGTGCTATACAATATTGCAGATGCTTTAATAAAACTTATTGCACCTATTCTTTCATTTACTGCTGAAGAGGCTTGGAGGCATATGCCCTTCAAAACATCTGAAAGCGTTTTTTTATCAAGAATGCCTGAGGTAGATCAAAACTATATAGATGAAGAACTGGAAAAAAGATGGGAAAAATTAATAGAGATAAGAGATGAGGTGAATAAGGCGTTAGAAATAAAAAGACAGGAAAAATTCATAGGAAATTCTCTTGAAGCTAAGGTTGTTCTCACCGTTAATGAAAATCTTAAGGATTTTATTAAGCCCTATTCTGATTTCTTGCCTACACTATTTATTGTTTCTCAAGTAGAAGTAAAGACCTTAGAGTCTCAAGATAAGGATTTTATAGTTAATATTGAAAAAGCTGAGGGTCAAAAATGTCAAAGATGTTGGAATTATTCTCCCATGGTTGGTACTCTTAAAATAAAGGATATCTGTCCAAGATGTTATCATGTCCTTGCGTCTTAAAAATAAAGGTTTTTTTCTAATTTTTTTTATTTTTATATTAGACCAGTTCACAAAATATTTAGCTCTAAAGTTTCTATGGCCCGATAAAGTAATTAAAGTTTTGCCTTTCTTTAATCTTGTCTATGTGGAAAATACGGGAACCGCATTCGGAATGTTTAAATTTTTAGGTTCTGCATTTTTTATAATATTAGCATTGATTACTACAGCTTTTCTGGTTTATCTTCTCTTCAGAGATTCAGAAAATTGGCTTGTTTACTCTTTAATAATAGCTGGAGCTTTGGGAAATATTACAGATAGGGTTATCTATGGATATGTAATAGATTTTATCGATTTGCATGCCGGAGGATTTCATTGGCCTGCTTTTAATGTGGCTGATTCTGCAATAACCATTGGTATTGTTCTTTTTCTCTATAAAAGTTTCAAAAAATGAAAATTTACACATATTCTGAATGGGAAACAAAAATTCTTGGTAAAATGATAGGTAATTTTATTCAAAGGGAAGGAATTAAAGTTGTTGCACTTTATGGAGAAATGGGAGCAGGTAAAACTGTTTTTACAAAAGGAATTGCCTCTGCCTTCGGGATAGATGAACAAGATATAATGAGCTCAAGCTTTGTTATAGTTTCAAATTATGAAGATAAGGGATTCTTTCATGTTGACCTTTATAGGCTTGAAAATGTAGAAATGGAAGATATGGATTTATGGGAGTATTTTGAAACTGGAACATGTGTAGTTGAATGGGCTGAAAGATTGAGTCAGTTGCCTGAAAATTGTCTAAAGGTTACAATAGATTTAGTTGATGAAAAAACAAGACTTTTTACTATGGAGTTTTAAATGTTTAAAAATGTATCAATTCTGTATAAAGAAACAGATAATTTAGCCATAAATACCGCTCTTAAAGTACAAGACTGGATTAAAACCTTAGGCGGAGAATGTAACCTATTTCACTCTGTCGGTGAGTTTTCCTCCTTTACACATTCAGAAATTGAAACAATTCATAATTCAGATGCAATCATTGCCTTAGGTGGAGATGGAACAATTCTTTCGGTATCAAGGATAGTTGGAGGAAGAAAAATCCCGATAATTGGCATAAACATGGGTAATCTTGGGTTTATCACAGAAATTCCAAAAGATAAACTTTTTGAAAATCTTGAAGAGATATTTTCAGGCAAGTATGAATTAGAAGAAAGAAGCATGCTTAATGCAGAAGTTTATAGAGAAGGCAAAATCATATCTACCTATCTCGGGCTCAATGACATAGTAATTGGTAAAGGAATAATGGCAAAAATTTCAAACTTCGACCTTATCATAAACAATGGATATGTATCAACTATAAAAGCTGATGGAATAATCGTTTCTACGCCAACAGGTTCAACAGCCTATAATCTATCTGCAGGAGGACCAATTCTTTATCCAACTCTTAGAGGTATTGTATTTACCCCTATCTGTCCTCATACATTAAGTGTAAGACCTGTTGTTCTACCTGACGATTTTATTATTGACATAGTAATATCTTCTCACGTAAAAGATATTTTTCTAACAATTGATGGACAAATTGGTTTTGCACTAAAGAAAAATGATAAGGTTAGATGTAAAATCGCAAAAGAAAAAACTTATATAATTGCACCTGTAGGGAGAGACTACTTTAAAATTTTAAGAGAGAAACTCAAATGGGGAGAGAGATAGAAAATATTTTAGATATATTGAATTTTTACAAAGTTCTTGGTTTCAAAGAATTACCTGAAGTTTTTTTAAGCTCCCTTTTAAAAGGGGAAAAAACTCAAAATACACATTCTAAGGATAAATTAGATAAAACTTTAACTGCCTTAAATGAGGAAATCCGAATTTGTAAAAAATGTATTTTAAGTAAAGAAAGGACTCAGGCAGTCTGTGGAGAAGGAAATGCTAATGCAAAGCTTATGTTCATAGGAGAAGCACCGGGAGTAGATGAAGACAGGCAAGGTCGTCCTTTCGTTGGTGAGGCTGGTAATCTTCTTACAAGTTTAATAGAGAAAATGGGATTTAAAAGACAAGAGGTTTATATTACAAATACAGTAAAATGTCATCCACCAGGTAATAGAGACCCTCTTGAAGAAGAAGTTTCTCTCTGTTTTGATTATTTAAAAAGAGAAATAGAGATTATTTCTCCAAAAGTAATTATAACTCTCGGAAAAGTGGCTACCTATACACTAATGGGAATGAAAGGGAAAATTAAAGATATTGCCATATCAAAAATAAGAGGTAATGTATTTTTATATAAAAATATTCCTGTAATACCAACTTTCCATCCTGCTTACTTACTAAGAAACAGAAAGGACAAATGGCTTACATGGGAAGATGCTCAAGAGGCTCTTAGGAGGCTTAAATGAAAGTACTATGGGCACCATGGCGTATAGAGTATATTTTAGGAGAAAAAGAAAAGGGATGCATATTTTGTAATAAACCAAAAGAAGAAAAAGACAGAGATAATCTAATCTTATACAGGTGTAAACTTTCTTTTGTAATAATGAACAAATATCCTTATAGTTCAGGACACATCATGGTTGTCCCCTATAGACATGTCCATACCCTTGAGGAGTTAAATGAGGAAGAACTTACTGAATGTATGATTCTTACAGTCAAATCTCTAAAATGTCTAAAAAAAGTGATGCATCCAGATGGTTTTAATGTGGGATTGAACATTGGAGTTGTGGCTTCGGCAAGTATTGATGAACACCTACACTGGCACATTGTACCACGTTGGGCAGGAGATGTGGGATTTATGACTATACTTGAAGATGTTCGCGTTGTCCCAGAACATATTCTTGTTACATATGATAAGCTTTATCCATGTTTTAAGGAGGAAAATTGATGGAGATAGAAGAGAAAATAAAAAAAGCTTCTGAAGATTCAATTAGAGTAAAAGAACAGTTTTTCAGGGAAAATGTTTCATTAATTAAGGAGGTAGCTGAACTAATTGCGAAGATACTTAATGAAGGCGGAAAAATATTAATTTTTGGTAACGGTGGAAGTGCAACAGATGCCTCTCATATAGCAGCAGAATTCGTTAATCGTTTTAAGCGAGAAAGACCAGGGTTGCCTGCAATTGCTTTGAATACAGACATGGCTGTTATTACTGCCATAGCAAACGACTATGATTACTCTGAAGTGTTTTCAAAACAAATAAAAGCATTAGGACAAAAGGGAGACATAGCCATAGGCATAAGCACTTCAGGTTCATCAAGAAATGTTCTTAAAGCTATGGAAGTGGCAAAAAAAAGAGGACTTAAAACAGTAGCCTTTACAAGCAAAAAGGGAGAAAAACTCATATCAAAGGTAGACTA
>JAOAGB010000092.1 GCA_026415995.1 Thermodesulfovibrio sp.
TAATAATCAAAATTAGGAGGTTTAAATATGAAGAAGTTAATAAGTATAATGCTGGTAGCAGCAGTTATTATTGTATTTACTGGAGTTTCCTTTGCTCAAAAGGGTATGGGTCCAGGTGCGCAATATCCTATAGGAGTTGACCCTGCAAAAGCCCAGCAGTATTGTAAAGAGGTTCAGCCATTGTGGCAAAAAGATTTACAGCTTAGAGGAGAGCTTTTAACACTTTGGGCACAGCCAAATCCTGATTGGAACGCCATTAAACAAAAAGAACAGGAAAGAGCTAATATTAAAGTAGATATGCATAAGAAAGCTTATGAAATGGGACTTCCCTACGCTCCGGGTGGCAAGAGAGGTTTAAATATTAGAAGAATTTGTGGGTGGTAATAGAAAAAAGCGAGGGGGCAATTGTCCCCTCGCCTTTAAGGATATTTGACCAATGAGATGGAGTATTTTAATAATAGCAATTGTCGTTACTATCATTACCACAACTTTTGCTCAACAATGGGAAGATTATGATCCTAACACAGAAACGACAATTAAAGGGAAAATAGTGGAAGTCTTGCAGAGGACTAATGGTCCTGTTATTTTGGGTGTTTTAAAAGGTGATAAAGTCTATTATATTTTAACCGCTCCCCGATGGTACTACGAACGAGAAAAAATAAGTTTAAGTATTGGTGATGATATAGTTGTAAACGGTGCAAAATATTTCTCTCGTAGAGGAGAGCTGTTTTTAATCGCGCGGTCAATTCATAATATTTCTAATGGTAAAATGTATTCTTTCAGAGAAGAAAATCATATGAAACCAAAATGGAGAGGTAGAGGAAGAGACGGTAGAAATGAACACTAAATATCAAGAGTGCTACCGTTAATTGCTCCTAATACTGTCAAGGAAAATTTATTATTTACAATATAATCTGTTACTCTTTTCATGTCATTCAAAGTTATAGTCTTAATTTGTGATATTTGTTCCTGTAAATTATAAATTCCTCCTAAATAAATGTCCTGATATGCAAGATTTTGCATTATAGAAGAAGATGACTCAGTGGAATATAAAATTTGAGAAATTATTTGAGTTTTTGCCCTATTCATTTCTTCCTCTTTAAGCTTATCAGGCAGTCCTTTTAGTATGGAATTTATTGATTTGATGATTTTATTAACTTTAGAAGGTTCACAGGCTGTATATATTCCAAAGACTCCTGTATCTGAATAGAAAGAAACAAATGAATAGATATTATAAGCTAATCCTTTTTTTTCTCTTATTTCCTGAAAAAGTCTTGAACTTACACTCCCTCCAATTATACAATTAATTACAGTTAGCGCATGTCTGTCCATGTGATTAAACGGAACTGTTGGAAAGCCTAAACAAATATGAACCTCGCTTAAATCCTTTTGAAATACATGAATGCCCGATGAAAATTCTGCCTCATTTTTTCTATCAGGAGCTGGATATGATTCTCTTTTATTTAGATTTTTTTCCAGTTCATTGACAAGTTTACTTATTTCAATATTTCCTGCACAACTTATAATACAATTATTAGTTCCATAATAATTTCTGAAACAACTAATAATATCATCTCTTGAGATATTTTTTACTGTATGTTCTTTACCTAAAATGGGAAGCCCTAAGCTATTATTAAAAGATTTCTCCATAAATAAATCATGCACAAGTTCTTCAGGATTATCATTTACCATCCTGATTTCATCCATAATAATAGACCGCTCTTTCTCAATCTCTTTTTTTGGGAAAATGGGATTTGAAAATATATCTGCTATTAATTCTATAGATTTAGGTAAAGTTTCTTTTAAGCCTTTAATGTATATGGCCGTGAATTCTCTTGCTGTAAAAGCATTTAAATCTCCACCTATAGAATCTATCTCAAGAGATATTTCCTTAGCTGTTCTTTTTTCTGTTCCCTGAAAAAAAAGATGTTCAATAAAATGGGAAAGTCCATTTTTATCTTCAGGTTCATGGCGTGACCCGTGCTTAATCCATATACCCAAAACAAATGAATGAACATTTTTCATTCTATAAAAAATTAGAGGAATCCCTGATGAAAGCTTGATTTTTTTAGGCATTCTCTTGTTTAGGCTTTATTTTCTGTTACTCTTAAAGCTTCTTTTCTACTTAAACGAGGCCTTCCGAGTTCATCAATTTCAATAACCTTAACAGGAATTTGTTCTCCTAATTTTAGAACATCAGAGACCTTTTGAATTCGCTTTTCGGCAATCTGTGATATGTGCAAAAGTCCTTCAACTCCGGGAAGAATTTCTACAAAAGCACCAAAATCCACTATCTTGGTTACTTTACCCATGTAAATTCTTCCTATTTCTGCTTCTTGTGTTATACCTTTGATTATTTCGATGGCTTTGATGGCAGAGGCTTCATTTGTGGAAGCTATTCTTACGATACCTTCTTTATCTTGTATGTCTATTTTAACCCCTGTTTCTTCAATTATACCTTTGATAACCTTTCCGCCAACTCCAATAATATCTCTTATTTTTTCAGGTTTTACCTGTAGAGTATAAATTCTCGGAGCAAAAGGTGAAAGCTCTTTTTTAGGTTCTGATATAACTTCTGCCATTTTTTGTAGTATGTGAAGCCTTGCTTTTTTTGCCTGTTGCAATGCTTTTTCAAATATTTCATAGGTTATACCTGCTATTTTAACATCCATCTGAAAGGCTGTAATGCCATTTTGTGTTCCTGCTACCTTGAAATCCATATCTCCATAATGATCTTCCATCCCAAGTATATCTGTAAGAATTACAGTTTTATCCTGCTGCTGAATTAAACCCATTGCAACACCAGCAACAGGAGCTTTTATGGGAACTCCAGCATCCATAAGTGATAAAGTTGCACCACAGACGGTTGCCATTGAAGATGAACCGTTGGATTCAAGAATATCAGAGACTACCCTAATTGTATATGGAAACTCCTCTTTAGGAGGAATAACATAACTTAATGCTCTTTCAGCTAAATATCCATGCCCTATTTCTCTTCTACCAGGTCCTCTCAGAGGTTTGACTTCACCTACACTAAAAGGCAGGAAGTTATAATGGAGCATAAATGTTTTAAAGGCTTCACCTTCTAAAGAATCAATTTTTTGTTCATCTTCTGAGGTTCCAAGAGTTGTAGCTACAAGTGCCTGTGTTTCTCCTCTGGTAAAAATTGCTGAACCATGAACTCTCGGAAGAATTCCAATTTTACATGTAATAGGTCTGATTTCATCTGGTCCTCTTCCGTCTACTCTTAATCCCTTTTCTAATATATTATTTCTAATTTTTTCTTCTAATATTTTCTCAAATATTTTTGTTATTTCCGCAGTTAAGTCTTTTGCTGGATCATTATAAATTTTATTTCTGATTTCATCAGTGTTTAAAGAGGTAATTGTTTCATTTAGAAGTTCATTGATAGCCTGTTGTCTTTCTTGCTTACTTTTAACAAAGAGAGCACTCTCTATTTTATCGGCAACTGTTTTTAGAACAATCTCTTTTAATTTTGAATTTTCTTCATTTTTTGTTAATAAAGCTCTTTTTTGTTTGCCTATTTTATTTTGTAATTCTTTTTGAAATTTTACAATTTGTTTGATGTATTCATGAGCAAACTTTAATGCTTCTGTTAATGTTTCTTCAGAAATTTCATTGCCGCCACCTTCTACCATTGTTACAGCAAGCTCTGTACCTGCTACGACCAGATTAAGTTCACTTTTCTCAATTTCTTCATTATCTGGATTTACTACGAATGAGTCTTCAATCCTTCCAACTCTTACTGCGCCAACAGGTCCTTCAAAGGGTATGTCAGAGATTGTTAAAGCAGCAGAAATCCCTATTATGCTTAAAATATCAGCAATATTTTCATCTCCATACGATAAAACTGAAGCTATTCCCTGTGTTTCATAATTGAATCCTTCAGGGAACAGTGGTCTTATAGGTCGGTCAATAATCCGAGAAATAAGAACTTCTCTGTCACTGGGTTTGCCTTCTCTTTTAAAAAAACCTCCTGGAATTTTACCTGCTGCATATGCCTTTTCTTGGTAATCAACCGTTAATGGGACAAAATCTAAATTTTCTTTTGGATTTTTTTCTGATACTACAGTACAAAGTACATGAGTATCTCCAAATTTTACTATTACAGAACCATCTGCTTGTTTTGCTAAAAATCCCGTCTCTAAAAAGAGCTTCTTTCCTTTTAATTCAATTTCTACTTCCACCAACACCTCTTTATATTAGGATTATTTTCTGAGACTAAGTCTTTCAAGAACTTTGTTATATCTTTCTTTGTCAATCTTTTTTAAATAATTTAAAAGCTTCCTTCTTTGAGCAACCAATTTTAGCAGACCTCGTCTTGAATGATGGTCTTTTTTGTGTGTTTTGAAATGTTCTGTAAGATAGACTATTCTCTCTGTCATTAGAGCAATTTGCACTTCAGGTGAACCAGTGTCTGTGGGATGAATTTTAAAGCTCTCAATTATCTCTCTTTTTCTTTCTGTTGATATACCCATAGTATCACCACCTTTCATTGTTAAAGAATTAATTTTAAAAATTAACATAAATTAAGGGATTTAGTAAAGTTAGAAAGAGGGAAATTTAAAATAATAGAGGATTCTGAATAGTTTAATGAGTGATTAATTATTTTGTTTATGGAGAAATTCCTTGGCAAGTTCAATGTATGCTAAAGTCCCTATGGCATTAGGGGCATATATTAGGGCTGGTTTGCCATTCATTGCAGCTTCTGATAATGCTATATTTCTTGGTATAGTAGTATTAAAGGTTTTTGAACGAAAAACCCTTTTAACATCCTCTGCAATATTTCTGCTTAAAGTTATATGTTTACTGAACATGGTAAGAAGAATTCCTTCCAGTTCAAGGCTTTCATTGAAATTAGCTTTTATTCTCCATAGAAGTTTTATAAAAATTCTCAAAGCCTCTAATGCAAAATGCTCACACTGTACAGGAATTATTACAGAATCAGATGCTACAAGTGAACATAAGGTTAAAAAGGAAAAGGAGGGAGGGCAATCTATAAATATATAGTCGAATTTTTCTTTATATTCCTCTAAAAGAACTCTCAAAATTCTTTCTCTTTCTTCAGTGTCGTATATATCTAATTCTGCCATGAATAAATCTATCCTTGATGGAATAATATATAAGTTATCCATGACTTTATACATAGCTTCATCAACTGTTGCCTTGCCTGAGTAAATTTCATATAGTCCTTTTATGCGATCACCATTTTTTCTCATACCTAAACCAACTGTTAGACTTGCTTGCGGATCTGAATCAATAACAAGAATTTTTTTCCCTTCTAAAGCTAAGGAAGCAGAAAGATTAATAGCTGTGGTTGTTTTACCTACACCACCCTTTTGACTGGCTATTGCTATGATTTTCCTCATGTTAAGGTTTCATAGCAATTTGTTTTTTTTAAGTTTCTCTATCAGTTGGGCTTGAGCATCTCTTATAGAACCTTTTATCCTATAACCTGCTGCATTTTTATGTCCGCCTCCACCAAATTCTCTTGCTATAAAGCTAACGTCAATATCACCCTTTGATCTAATGCTAACTTTTATAAATTCAAAGTCTACCTCTCTGAAGAGAGCTGTCAATTTTATATCCTTTAGGATTCTTAAAAATTCAACAAATCTCTCTGTATCAGCTTCTGTTGTATTTGTATTCTGGAAATCAGCTTTTGATATGTGTGAGATTGCTAAGGATTTATAAATTTCTAAGTTATTCAACATCTTGATAAAAAGTTTAAATCTATTTTTACTCCAAGACTCAAAACATCGCTCATATATGAAAGACGGTTTAGCACCAGCTTTTACAAGTTCTGTGGCAACTGTGAAGACTTCTTCTGTTGTATTGTCAAACTGAAAATTTCCTGTATCTACTATTATTGCTGTATAAAGATTAGCAGCAATTTCTTCGGTTATTTCAATTTTCATGTATTTAATCAAGTGATATATTAATATTCCAGTAGCTGCTTTTTGAGCATCTATCCATTCTATGATTCTATTGTCATTTTGTTCTTCTGTAATATGATGATCAATGACAATTATTCTTCCCCTAAAGGTTTCTATTCTTTTTAAAATGTCCTGATCATAGCTAACTCTTTTTATCTTATTGCAGTCAACCAAAATCAAAACATCAAAGTTCTCCACTGATATTTCCCTTAAATCGTTAATAGAATCGATCATAGGAAGAAAAGTATACTGAAAAGGAATAGGTTTTTCAGCAAAAATTTCCGCTTTTTTATTTAATTTTTCAAGAAGCAATTTTAATGCTAAAGAAGAACCTAAGGCGTCTCCGTCAGGAGTTGAGTGGGTTAAGATAAGAAATCGGTCTAATTTTTTTAAAGCATTAATTAATTCCCCTGGAGGAATCAACTTCCCTCCGAAGCTTTTTTGATATCTTTTAATAGTTTATCAATTCTAAAACCTCTTTCTATTGATTCATCATATAAGAACTCAAAGGTTGGAATTATCTTAATTCGTAATCTTTTAGCGATTTCTCCTCTTACAAAACCCTTTGCTTCATTCAAAATTTGAAGTGATACCTCCCTATCTTCATCTTTTAATACGGAAATAAAAACCTTAGCTACTCGTAAGTCATCAGAAAGTTCTACATCCGTTACAGTAATAAAACCTAAACGAGGGTCTTTTATTTTATGCAGGACAATATCAGCGATTTCTTCTTTTAGAAGTATGCTTAATCTTTGAGATCTTTTATAAGGATGCATCTAAAATCCTTTAGCTTGAATTTTTTCTAATATGTAGTTTTCAAGAATGTCTCCCTCTTTTATATCATTGAAATTCTCTATAGTAATGCCACATTCATATCCAGCTTGAACTTCTCTTACATCTTCCTTAAATCTTTTTAAAGAACTAATTTTGCCTTCATAGATAACAATATTATCTCTTATCACCCTTATACCATCACTTGCTCTTGATATTACACCATTTAAAACATAACAACCTGCCACACTTCCGATTTTTGAGATTTTAAATACTGCTCTTACCTCTGCTCTACCAAGTACCCTTTCCTTTATTTCTGGTTGTAACATTCCTACTAAGGCTTTTTTAACATCATCAATTACTTCATAAATGATGCTATATAGCTTTATATCTACACCAAGTTGTTCTGCCAATTCTTGAGCTTTTGACTCTGGCCTTACATTAAAACCAATAATAATGGCATTAGCTGTAGCTGCAAGATTTACATCGCTTTCTGTAATGCCGCCTACTGCTACATGAATTACTTTTACTTTGACTTCTGGATGTACAATTTCTTCTACTGCTTTCTTTAATGCTTCGATAGAACCTTGTACATCTCCTTTTATTATTAAATTAAGCTCTTTTACCTCACCTTCTTTAATTTTTTCATAAATATCCTGAAGGGTTATTTTTTGAGCACGTTGCATTTCAGCGAGTCTTTTCTTTTGGGCTCTTAAGTTAGCAATTTGTCTTGCAACTTTCTCATCTTCCACTACTATAAAGCTGTCTCCAGCTTGAGGCACTTCTTCAAAACCTACTACTTCAACAGGAGTTGAAGGAGGAGCTATATTAATTCTTTTCCCTGTATCATCATTTAAAGCTCTTATTTTACCGTAAGTTGTTCCGGCAACAAAGGCATCTCCAATCTTTAATGTTCCACTTTGAACTATTACCGTTGCTACAGGACCACGACCTTTGTCAAGTCTTGATTCAATAATTGTTCCTCTGGCAGGTTTATTTGGATTTGCTTTGAGTTCCATTATTTCTGCTTGAAGAAGTATCATTTCAAGAAGGTTCTCTATGCCAATCTGTTTTTTAGCTGATATATCAACAAAGATATTCTGGCCACCCCACTCTTCAGGTATTACTCCATAATCACTTAGTTGAGTTCTCACTCTTTGAGGGTTTGCTTCTGGTTTATCTATTTTATTAACTGCTACAATAATAGGAACCCCTGCTGCTTTAGCATGATTTATAGCCTCTATGGTTTGTGGCATCACACCATCATCAGCAGCTACAACCAGTACAACGATATCTGTTACTTTTGCTCCTCTGGCTCTTAAAGCCGTAAATGCTTCATGTCCTGGTGTATCAAGAAAGGTTATGTCTTTACCTTGTAAGGTTACTTTATAGGCACCTATATGCTGAGTAATTCCTCCAGCTTCCTGTTCAATAACTTTTGTTTTTCTTATAGCATCAAGAAGAGAGGTTTTACCATGGTCTACATGTCCCATTACAGTTACTATGGGAGGTCTTGGTTGAAGTGTTTCAGGAGCGTCTTCCATCTCTTCTTCAATAATATCAATTTCTTGTGTTTGAGCCAATTCAACTTTTATGCCGAAACTCTCAGCCACAAGAACTGCAGCATCAGGATCAACTGGTTGATTAATAGTTGGCATATAGCCAAGTTCTATAAATTTTTTAATAACATCGGCCACTTTCTGTCCTATTAGTTCTGCAAACTCTTTAACTGTTGTTCCCTCTTGGAATTTAATAGATTTCTTTCTTGGTGCTGTTATTGGTGCTGGGGCTGGTTCTTCCTTTTTATTTTTTTCTTTATGTTTTTTTTGCTCTTTGAGATCAAGCCACTTTTTAGGTTCAAACTTTTTTGGTGGAACCTTTGTTAATACAGGTTTTGGCTTAATTTTTTCTATCTTTTCAAAGGAAATCTCTCTCTTAAATCTGCCCGGCAGAGTAATTTCATCATCTTCTTCTATCTTGATTTCTTCTTCCAATTTTTGCGGCTTTTCTATGATTTCCTGTTTTTCAATTTTTGAAATTTCTTTTTGTTCTTTTTTTTCTTCCTCTATTTTTTGTTTTTCAATTTCTGATTCCTTGAGTTTTTCTTCTTCTTTTTTTTCTATTTCAGGTGGTGGAGCAAATTCAGTTTTTTCTGGTTTTTCTGGAGTTTTAAAAGCTTCTTTTACTTTTTCAATTTCTTCAGCTTCTATTTTTATGTTAGTGGTTCCTTTTTTAAATTGAACATTTCTTATTTTTTCTATAACTTTTACTATTTCTACTGGTTTAACTCCTAATTGTTTTGCTAATTCAATACTTCTTACAGCTTTATCTGACATAAATAAGTCTTCCCTCCTTGTTTACAAATCAATAAAATGTTATCATAAATAGATAAGTATATGCAAATTAAAGGAGTCAACTATGAATAATGCACCTCCTTACATACAAGGTGAAGAATTATGAACAGGGCTAAAGGGGGTTTTATTCTTAAGGATTGCATAGATAGTTCTCAAAAGTTTATGAGCCACAGCAAGCACAGCTTTTTTGTA
>JAOAGB010000043.1 GCA_026415995.1 Thermodesulfovibrio sp.
AGCTCGCCCTTCCACAGGCTTTCTAAGCTCCTACAACCCTTAGGTCTCCCTGAAGTAACGGGTTAATACCTCAGGATAGCTCTGATTTATGACGCCTTGCCCAAGCCTCAGAGCAGAACTCAGGAAGACGGCTGCTTTTAATTAAGCAGCGAGTGCCAATTCGTTGTTGGCAGTTGTGTTTTCCCTACCTGTTTTACGTGGTGGCAGGAACCACGGCATGCAGCTTAGCCCTCACTACCTCCGTCGAGTCCTTTCGCCCCCTTGTTAAAGATCATTTGTTTTTAAGGGCACGCTCGATTTCTCTTTGAGCTTCTTTCTTTTTAATTATATCTCTTTTTTCGTATTTCTTTCTACCCCTGGCAAGGGCTATTTCAACTTTTACATAGGGACCTTTAAAGTATAATTTAAGCGGAATAAGTGTATAGCCTTGCTGCTGAATTTTTCCCCTGAGCCTTTCAATTTCTTTGCGATGAAGTAAGAGTTTTCTTGTCCTAAGCGGGTCATGATTAAAAATGTTGCCGTGCGTATATGGACTAATATGACAGTTAAGTAACCATGCTTCATTGTCCTTGATTATTACATAACTGTCTTTAAGATTTGCTTTGCCCTGTCTTAATGATTTTACCTCTGTTCCTGTAAGGACTATTCCTGCTTCAATGGTTTCGTCAATGAAGTAATCGGCATAGGCTTTTTTGTTTTGAGTTACGACTTTGATTGACATGCTTTCTTTCTCTGCTTACAGCAGAGTTTTTGGTCTTCAACCTATTACTCTGCTTTCTTGCAAAATACACTTTTCTGTGATTATGCCATTAGGTGTGTGAATCTCAAATTTTCCATCTTCAATCATGCCCATGGCTTTTAGGGCATGAAGAATTTCAATTAATGTATTTTGAATTTTTTCTACAGGTATATCTCTGAATTCTAAATCTAATTTAGCTTTCATAAGAGAATATTATATCACAAGAGAGCCCTTTTCAAGAATTTTTATCTTCTTATTTCTATCTGCGATTCCATAAACTGTGGGTTCAAAGAAGATAAAGTCTTGATGAAAGGGGGTTCTCACTTTTCCACCAAAGGAAGAGTTATCACCTAAGGCGATGTGTATTGTGCCAAGTATTTTTTCTGATTCAAGGATGTTATCTGGTCTCGTAGCTCTGTCATTTGTTCCAATTCCAAGTTCAGCAATATTTCTGTTTTCATCTCTTTCATTTAGTTTTCTTTCAAGTTCATCTTTGTAGGGCTCCTTTCCCTCTATTGAGATAACTTTGCCCTTCTGAATATTAAGAATCAATGGGTTTTCAAGTTTTCTTGTAGGTGCCCACTCTATTATGAGTCTGCCTTCTGCGGTGTTTTCTAAAGGTGCAAGAAAAACTTCTCCTGCAGGCAGATTTCCAAAGGAACCCCTTCGGGTTAAAATTCCTGAGTCCACATGCACTTTTCTTTTTCCTTTATACAGAGTAATCTCTGTTCCGTTGGAAGTTTCAATTTTTATTTTTTCTACTCCTTCAAGAATTTTTTTTATTTTTTCAGACCTTGTCTTTACTTCCTTCCAGTTAGCAAGCATTGCACCATCAAGCATTGTTTGGTCAAAAAGAGGCATGCTCGCATATCTTGTACCACAACATTTTGTTAAAAGGTCTCTAAAATTAGTATGGCTTGTTGAAAAATTTGAAATTGCCACTACAGCATTTACAGCATCGGTTTTATTTTCTTTTATAATTTGCCGTATTTTCAATAACTCCATCTTTGATATGTTCTTAGAGAGAAGTTTATTAAAAAATCCATACCTCTTAAGGTTTTCTATAGCTTTCTCTCCAAAGGCAACCTTCCATAACTGTTCTGGAGGTTCAATTCCATGAGAACCAATAGCTGGATATTCAGAGTAGATAATCTCTTTGCACAGGGAACTGCCTATTTCCCTTAGCTTTAAAGCTATATCTTTGAGCTTTTGTCTTCTTAGTTTTTCCTTTTCTGAAAGTCTTTCATCTTCTCTTATAAGATCAGTAAAGATAAGAACTTTTTCGTTTGCTTTTATCTTTAAGTTTATCTTGAATATATTCTTAAGAGGCTCTATATTCACTCAAAAAGCTCCAGCTGATTCATTCTTTTTGATTGAAATTCTATAGGGTATCTGCAATTAAAACAAGCCATACAGTAAAGGTCGGAGTTAGGAATTATTTTTTTTAAACCTTCAAGGCTTAGATATCCAAGCGAGTCCGCTGTGGTATACTTTCTAATTTCTTCAATTTTATGAGAAGAGGCAATTAACTCCTGCCTTGTGGGAGTATCAATTCCATAAAAACAAGGTCCTATGGTTGGAGGAGAGCTTATCCTCATATGGACTTCCTTCGCACCTCCAAGTTCTCTAATCATTTTTACTATTTTTTTAGAAGTTGTACCTCTTACAATAGAGTCATCTATAACAATTACTCTTTTGTCTTTGAGCGCTTCTCTTACTGGATTAAGTTTTATTTTCACACCAAAATGCCTAATACTTTGTTTTGGTTCAATAAAAGTTCTCCCCACATAGTGATTTCTTATCAAGCCAAATTCAAAGGGAATTCCACTTTCTTCAGCATATCCCAGCGCTGCAGGGACTCCTGAATCTGGAACAGGAATAACAAGGTCAGCATCAACCATATGTTCTCTTGCAAGCTGTCTGCCAAGTTCTTTTCTTACTGTATTAACGCAGGTGTGTCCAAAAATATAACTGTCAGGTCTTGCAAAGTAAATAAACTCAAAAACACAATGGGCTGGCTTTACAGAGTTAAATATCTTTATTGAATTCAATCCATTTTCATCAATTATCAGCATCTCGCCAGGATTTATGTCTCTTACATAAGTTGCACCAATTAGGTCAAAGGCACAGGTTTCAGAAGCAACCACATAGGCATCTTGAATTTGTCCAAGCGCTAAAGGTCTTATACCAAAGGGATCCCTAATGGCAATAAGCTCTTTTTCTGTCATAAGTAATAATGAAAAAGCTCCAGCTACCTGTCTTACTGCATTAGCAATTCTTTCTCTTGGTTCTCCACTTTTTGCTCGAGCGATAAGATGAAGAATTATTTCACTGTCTGATGTACTCTGAAAAATTGCTCCATCTCTTTCAAGTTTTTCTTTCATTACATCAATGTCAATCAAATTTCCATTGTGAGCTATGGCAATACTTCCAAGACTGTATGTTGCCATTAAAGGTTGAACATTTTCTAATGTGCTTGATCCGGTTGTTGAGTATCTATTATGCCCAATCGCCATATTCCCTGGAAGTTTCTTTAAAACTTTTTCATTAAAAATTTCCGCAACAAGTCCCAAGGATTTTTCAAGATAAAGTTTTGTTCCGTCAGATGAGCATATGCCAGCACCTTCTTGCCCTCTATGCTGAAGAGCATAAAGCCCCAAATAAGTTAAATTGGCAGCTTCTGGATGTCCAAAGATGCCAAAAACACCGCACTCTTCATGAATATGGTGAAAGAAAATATTGTTGTTCATTTTTTTAGGAAATCTTATAAATTTTAACATACAAACTATTTAGTTTACTACAAATTTTTGATATAATTTAATAGGATTAATGAGTTTTAAAAATTTAAATACAATAATAAATTTAGAAAAAAAAGAAAAAATTATTAAAATTTTTTCCTCCTATCCCGGTATCTTAAATAGTGTAGAGGAACTGCTAAGCAAACTGGAAAAAATTCCTCAAAGTTTTCACATCTCCTATGAGATAGAAACTCACTTTATAAAATATTTCAATTACTATATCAAACATCCAGAAGGATTTGAAGCTACAAAAATTCTATTTAGTTATCTAATAGGATGTCTCGAGAACAAAGAAATCATGGAGAGTTGCACAAAATCTCTCCTTAGAATGACACTAAAATTAATTGAAGAATGTAACTCTAAGGAAAACAAAAAATTTTTAGAAATAGCTGGGGAAGTTTTTAAACAACTTCTTTTAATAGATATTTATAACTATCTGCCTAAGCTTGATAGCTTAAGAATAATTGGCAAAACCATTATAAAGCTACAAATTGAAGACAAAGAAGTTTTATCTAATTTTAAAGAACTGTATAAACGATATTTAATCAGCCTATATGACTCAATTAGTTCAATTAAGAATCCTCTTTTATACCATAAGGAAATGTTTATTCAGGGCTTTCCATTTGTTGAAAATGCTTACAATTCATTTTATAAAGGAATTGATGAAAACACTAAAAAAATAAAGAAAACCGATGATTTTTATGAATTAATTAATATTCCATCGGGGATGGAAATATACAATATATTTCGGGAACTTTATAAGCAGTTTATTAAATCAGGAGATATATGGATTGACTTACAGAATAGAATTTACTATTTTTTCTGGGTTACAGAAAATGAAGTATTCTCTGATTTATATGACTTTTCTATAAGAGAAATCGGAAAGAATATTAAGAATTCCCTTTCGCTATTAATATCAAGCTCGGTAAATAAAACCTTAGAGTTATTAGATAAAATTTTTATCAAATTTAATATTTTCTTTCACTCCTATGCTGATGCTGTTTTATTTTCTCTTGAAGAAATAGGAGAAGAAATTTATAATTCAGATAACAAGGAAGTCATTAATTTTTACGTAGATTCTCTAATTTCTCTTGGATTTCATTCTCCCCAAATAAGAAGATTTTCTGAAGAATATATAGGCGGTGATAATAGAAATCATCTTAGAAATCTAAGATTATTAATTAATTTAATATCTAAAAAACCTTTAATGTCAAAAGATTTAATTTCATCACTTAGTATATATTTATTTTTTGGTGGAGTCCATATAAAGGATACCGATTTTTTTCAGAGAGACATTACAAAACTGCTTAATTCAGAGATAACACCAGTCTTCTATTTGATTAAACCTATACTAAGAAAGTTACCTGTTTATTTTAATGAGATCAATGCAGAAGGACAATTAAGAACTGTATCTACAGAGGTAGATGAGATTTTTAAAAGAAAAGATCCCTTAATACACTTTATAAGGAAACAAGTACATGTTGAAAGCAGTCCTCTAATTTTGGATTTGCTTAAGGAGACAATAAATTTTTGGATAAATGGTGAAAGCACTACTTTAAAAATATATGTTCCTATCGAAGTTTTAGAATCTCTACAAAACGAAAAAGAACACTTCAGTGCAATGGGAAATCTATTCAAAAATCTTATAATGGATTTCGGTTCCTTAGAAACTTTGTTAATCAGTCCATTAGATTCTATTACAGCAAAATTAAATTCCTATGATTTCTCTAAGGATTATAAAACCAAAGCAATACTAACAATTAGACTCTACCAGCTTCTTTATGGCAAATATAAGATTGATTATTGTGAACTGCAGAATTTTCTCAAAGAAACTTTATATTTAGGATTACCAGATGGTTCTCATCTGATTGAGATATTTAAGGTCGAATCTTTATATAAGAAAGTTGAGGCTCTCATTGAATATCTTGAGGAATTAAAAAATATAATTCTATCTTCTCAAAAATATGAAGCCTTTGAAGACATAGCCCATAAGCGACATATTGCTGCAGGAATTCCTTCAGTGTATGGAAGATATAGCGAAAGAAAATTTAATGCACTTTCTGTATTTCTAAGACTTGAAAACATACTTCATGGTCTTTTGGATGAAATAGAACAATCCCTTGGTCTTGATTTCATAACAAGAGCAACACTTTTCAGAATAGAAAAATATCTAAAACTTTTCTCACGCATTCTTGAACTTAATGGTCTTTCCTCGCAGAAATTTATTAATACTCTTGATATGCTTACTGTTGCTCTTGAAATAAGAAGATTTACCTTCTCACAGTATATGGATATTTTTAGAAATCTTTCTGAATCAGTTGGTGATATTGTAAATACTTACTGTACAGCACCTTATAAGAAATGGCTAAGAAAAATAATAAATATTGTTCATAACTTTTCGACAAAATCTGAAATGGAAAACTTCGAATTTATCAATGCTTCCTCAGAAAAATTTCTAAGGGACATTGTAATGCAGTATCCTGGACTAAACCAACTTGATAGAATAATTGGTAAAATTATTAAGACCACCTATAATCAGGCTGAAAAACTTCAATATAGGGAACTTGACTTACTTATGACCTATGACCCTAAAAAAATTCTCTGCGATATTTATGCACCCAAAAAAGAAATAAACGATAGAATTCATTTAGGCAATAAAGGTCATAATTTGATTAAATTAGCCACAAAGGGAATCTCTGTTCCTCCTGGCTTTATCATTACTACGGAAGTCTTCCGCTGTAGAGAAGTGATAAATAGTTTCGAACCTGCTTTGGAACATTTAGAAAGAGAATTAAAAGACGCAATAACAAGGCTTGAAACAATATCAAAAAGACAATTTGCCAATCCTTATAATCCTTTACTGGTTTCAGTTAGAAGTGGTGGTGCTATTTCTATGCCTGGGATGATGAATTCATTTTTAAATGTGGGAATAAATGAAGAAATTGCAGAAGGTTTAAGTAATCAAACAGGCAAACCATGGTTTGTATGGGACAGTTACAGAAGATTTTTGCAATGTTGGGGAATGTCCTTTGGTCTTGACAGAGACGAATTTGACAATATAATGAATTTTTATAAGAAAAAACATAAAGTTGACTTCAAAATTCAGTTTTCACCCTCACAAATGCAAGAAGTTGCTCTTGCTTATAAAGAATTTATACTATCTATGGGCTTGAAAATAGAGGAAAATCCTTGGAGGCAACTCCTTATTGCAGTAAATCAAGTTTTCAATTCTTGGAATTCCATTAAAGCAAGAGCTTACAGAGAGATTTTAGGAATTTCGGAAGATTGGGGTACAGCGGTAGTTGTTCAAAAAATGGTCTTTGGTAATCTTGATATTAACTCAGGTTCTGGAGTTTTATTTACAAGAAACCCTAAGGATACTTCTGATAGGCTCGTTCTATGGGGAGACTATACTACCGGAGCTCAAGGCGAAGATATCGTTTCTGGACTTGTTAATACTTTCCCGATATCAATAGAACAGAAAAATTATGAAGGTAGAACCTATGAAAAATCCTTAGAAGAGGCTTTTCCTGAAATATATAAAGCTCTTTTTGAAATATCTGAAAAACTCATATACGGAGAAAAATGGGATCATCAAGAAATTGAATTTACCTTTGAAGGAAGAGGTAAAAAGGATCTTTATTTACTTCAGACAAGAGAAATGAGTTATTCCAAGGGGGAAATGATTACAGTATTTCTCCCCTCTCCTGCATTAAATGAAAGCAAATTAGGAACAGGAATAGGAGTTAATGGAGGAGCTTTGTCAGGAAGATTAGTTTTTGATGTTGATGATATTAGAGCCTTAAAATCTACTGAACCTGAAACCCCTGTTATACTTGTAAGGGCTGATACGGTTCCAGATGATATCGTCCACATAGCAAAAGCAGATGGCATATTGACTGCAAGAGGTGGCTCTACGTCTCATGCATCAATAATTGCTACAAAACTTGGAAAAACCTGTGTTGTTGGATTTTCAAAAATGATAGTGCATCAAAATGAAAAAAAGTGTAAAATAGGAAAAAGAATATTAAAAAAAGGTGACTTTATAAGTATTGACGGAAGAAGTGGTTTAGTTTATTCAGGAAAGCATGAAACTCAGAAAATCTATCTCTCTATGCAGTATTTTTAACTTTAAAAAAGGAGGTTTTTAAAATGGCAGAGAGTGTTTTAGGAATCAATGGGTTAGGTAGAATAGGAAAGCTTACACTCTGGCATCATGTGGGAAGAAAACACTTTTCCAAAATAGTAGTTAATCTTGGTAGAAAAGTAGGTAATTCTCTAAAAGATGTAGCTTTCTATATTGAACATGACTCAACCTATGGCAGACTTCATAATTATCTATACGGTTATAAGGCAAAAACTGTCATAGAAAAAATAGATGAAACAAATTCTACCATGATTATAGACGGAATCCCTGTTAAAATATTGACAGAAAATAGAAACCCTAAGGACATTGGATGGGAAAAATATGGAGCAAAACTTGTCGTTGATACAACAGGAAAGTTTCTTGATCCTACTCTTCCCTCAGACTCAAAGGAAGGTTCAGTAAGAGGGCATCTTGATTCAGGTGCCTATAAAGTTCTGGTTAGCGCACCTTTTAAGATAAAAGATAAAACAAAGGATATTCCTGACGATGCTATAACAGTAATAATGGGAATAAATGAAGAAATGTATGATAACAAAAAACATCTAATTATATCAGGTGCCTCATGTACCACCACCTGTCTTGCTCACATGATGAAACCTCTTCTTGATTATTTTGGAGCAGAGAAAATATTAAGTGTATCAATGGCAACAGTTCATGCTGTTACAGCATCCCAACAGGTTCTTGATCGAGTGCCAAAAACTGACGCAAAGGATTTAAGAAAAATTCGTTCAGCTATGAATAATATAATACTTACAAGCACAGGTGCGGCTAAAACTCTGGCCCTTGTGCTTCCGGAGATGAAAAATATTGGGTTCATAGCTCAGTCCGTAAGAGTTCCTGTAGTAACAGGTTCTCTTATAATTTTAGTGGTTGCCTTTAGAGATGAGGAGGGAAATATTATTACCGGAGACCTTATAAATAAAATTTACATGGAAGCAGCTGAAAGAGAAACAAGAGGATATTTATTATTTACGGATGATCAAAAAGTCTCAACAGATATAATAGGATTTTTTGGCCCAGCTGCAATTATTGAAGGCAGTGAAACACATACAAGAACAGCTTTGATTACTCTTGACATATCAAAAATGTGTTCTAAAGGTGTACCCTCTGTTGATAAACTACAAATCCCTGTAACTCAAGCAGTAATATATGGCTGGTATGATAATGAACTTGGTAGTTATACAAATATGCTTGGTGATTTGACAGTGAAAATTTCTGGAGATGTATATTAAATTAAAACATACGATAAAATATTTATAAAAAAATTTTTAGTTATGAATCAACAAAATATAAAAAAAATAAAAATCATAAAACGGAACAAGCATGATATTGCGATTGCAAAGTACACTAAAATCATAGAAGAGCAACCGCAAAATTATCAGGCATATAAAGAAAGAGGAAATGCTTATTATAGAAAAAAACTCTATCATTTAGCCATAGCAGATTATACCAAGGCTATTGAGCTAAAACCTGATTTTTTCCTTGCTTACAACAATCGAGGAATTGTTTACTCTGTCCTGGGTTTATATGAACTTGCGATAGCAGATTATAATAAAGCCATTGAACTAAAACCCATTAACGGAATGCCATATAATAACAGAGGATTTACTTTTCTGTTAATGGGAAAAATTGAAGAAGCTGAAAGAGATATAAAAAAATCTGTAGAACTTAATCCTAATAATATTTATGCTCTTAACAGCATGGCTGAACTTTATGCTGCTAAAGGAATGCCTGAAGAAGCCTGTCAGTGGCTTTTAAAAGCTATTGAAAAGGGCTATAATAATTGGAATTATCTTAGAAATTCAAAAACTTATGAGCCAATAAGAAATCATCCTTGTTTTAAGGCTATTCTCGATAGAAAAACTTAAAAACAATGCAATATAAATTAATAATATTTGCCATAATTATTTCAGTGTTTTTCCATTTAGGATTAATCCTTTTGTTTGGCAAAGTACATATTGATTTATCCTATTTTGATTTCATCGAAGCCTATATAATTAAAAAGGAAATTTCTACAAAGACCCAACATCCACCAAAGCGTTTATTATCAGAAAATAATAAAATTCAGGAACAAAAGATTGAAGAAAAACTAAATAATAGAGACATTGATAAAAAAACTGAAGAAAATATTAAAGATTCCATGGAAAAACCAAATGAATCAGTGGCAAAATTAACAGAAAAACCAGACAATAGCTCAAATAAAAACGATTATCACGATAGATTTTCAAAATTTATTAATGAAAGAATGAAATTTAATATATACTGGATGGGCATATACGCAGGGTCTGCATCAGTGTTGGTTAAAGGAAATTCAGAAAGTATTAAAATATCTTCTGAAGTTAACTCAGCATCTTTTATATCAAATTTTTATTATGTGCACGATAAAGCCGAAAGCATAGTGGAAAAGGGAAAACCGAAATATTTCCGACTTGTTCAAATTGAAGGCAAACATCGTGGAGATAAGGAAATTAAATTTGACTATAATTCTGGAGAGATAATATTTATAAATCACATTAAAAATAAAATGTCTGTCCATAAGGGGATTAATAAAGTTTTTATGGATGTATTGTCTGGTTTTTTTTATTTTAGAACCTTTCCATTAGATAAAAACACTTCTGTCTTCATCGATATTTTTGACAGCGATAAATTCGCAACAGTAGAGGTAAAAATTTTGAAAGAAGAGGTAATCGAAACATCGGAAGGAAAGGAAGCTAAAGCAATATTAATCAAACCAGAATTAACAACAGAAGGTTTATTTAAAAGAAAAGGTGACATTTTCATTTGGATTAGCAATGACGAGAGAAAAATCCCACTAAAAATCGAAACAAAGGTAAGCGTTGGTAAGATTACAGCAGAATTAAAGGAATATCAAAAAGAGTAAAATGCCTCAAAACTACATTTTACTCAAAGGTGTAAGGCAGCATAATTTAAAAAATTTTGATTTAACTATCCCGCGCAATAAAATTATTGTAATTACAGGACCTTCTGGTTCTGGAAAATCGTCCTTAGCCATTGATACAATTTTTGCTGAAGCTCATAGAAGATACTTGCAAAGTTTGCCCATAGAATCAAGAATTATTTTTGAACAATTTCCAAAACCTGATATTGATTATATAGAGGGGCTATCACCAGCTGTTTCCGTTGATCAAAAAACTATATCAAAAAGTCCCCGCTCCACAGTGGGAACAATAACGGAGATTTATGACTATTTAAGACTGTTGTATTCCAAAATAGGAAAACCTTATTGCCCGAAATGCGGTAGCGAATTAAACGCTCAAGACATTAACCAGATGACAGAAACTGTATTAAATTTACCAATAGGGACTAAAATCCAAATTCTTGCACCAATAGTTATAGAAAGAAAAGGTGAACATAAAGGAGAGATTGAAAAGGCAAAAACTGAAGGATTTATAAGAGCAAGAATAGACGGAAAGATAGTGGATCTAACAGGGGAGATTTCACTTGAAAAGCAAAAAAGACATACCATCGAGCTTGTCGTAGATCGAATAATTATAAAAGAAAAATATAAAAAACAAATAAAAAGAGCTCTTGAATTATCTCTGAAGTATTCAAATACTGTGATTGTTAATATCGTAGAAAAAAATAAAGACCTTGTTTTTAGCTCTCTGTTAGCATGTGCTAATTGTGGTATAAGTTTACCAAATATTGAACCAAGACTTTTTTCTTTCAATAGTAAATACGGTGCCTGTCCAAAATGTCATGGACTTGGATATGAAAATGTTGATGAAAATGAAGAAGATTTAGAAAATATTGAACTCAAAGCATGTTCTCTATGTAATGGAAGTAGATTAAGAAAGGAAGCTTTAGCTATAAAGGTTAATGGTAAAAACATAGCAGAAATATCAAACTTTACATTAGATGAACTTAATTTATTTCTAAACAGTATATCCTTGTCTTCTTATGAAACAAAAATTTCTGAAAGAATTCTAAAAGAAATATTTATTAAACTTAGTTTTCTTCAAAAAATTGGAATATCCTATTTAACTTTAAATAGGCCTTCATTTAGTCTATCCGGAGGAGAAGCACAAAGGATAAGACTTGCTACACAGATTGGTTCTCATTTAAGTGGAGTACTTTATATACTCGATGAGCCAAGTATAGGACTTCACCCAAGAGACTGTAATAAAATCATTGATAGTTTAAAAGAATTAAAAAGAATGAATAATACACTCATTATAGTTGAACATGATGAATTTACTATAATGAACGCTGATGTAGTAATAGAATTAGGACCTGGAGGAGGAAAAAACGGTGGATATCTAATAAATATTTCTTCTCCTGAAGAGTTAATAAATAATCCAAACTCAATAACTGGAAAATATCTTTCAAATTCAAATATAGTAAGAATACCTCAAAAAAGGAGAAAAACAAAAGATTATATAAAAATAAAAGGTGCCAGTGCCTTTAATTTAAAAAACATAGATATAAAAATTCCTCTTGGTATTTTTACATGCATAACAGGTGTGGCTGGTTCAGGAAAAAGCACATTAGTATTTGAAATATTATACAAGGCTTTATTAAAAACACTATACAATTCAGATATAATTCCTGGAAAATTTCATTCAATAGAGGGAGTTGAAAAAATTGACAAGGTCGTATATATTGATCAAAATCCCATAGGTAAAACTTCTCGCTCCACACCAGCAACTTATACTGGAGTTATGACAGAAATAAGAAAACTTTTTTCTCTTCTACCGGAAGCTAAAATAAGAGGATTTAGCAAATCAAGGTTCAGTTTTAATTTATCTGGAGGGAGGTGTGAGTCCTGTCAAGGAGATGGGGTAAAGAAAATAAAAATGCATCTTTTACCAGATGTTTATGTGTTATGTGATACTTGCAAAGGTAAAAGGTACAATGAAGAGACATTAAAAATAAGATTTAAGGGAAAAACAATATCAGATATACTTAACATGACAGTTACTGACGCATTAGATTTCTTTTCCACCATACCAAACCTAAAAAGCAAATTAAAAATAATGGAAGACATAGGGTTAGGATATATTAGTCTCGGACAGCCTGCCACAACTCTTTCAGGAGGAGAAGCACAAAGAGTAAAATTAGCTAAGGAATTAAGCAAAAAGCCAACTGGAAAAACACTCTATATTCTTGATGAACCTACAACCGGATTACATATGGTTGATATAGAAAAGCTACTTTTGATTATTCAAAAACTTGTAGATTTAGGCAATACCGTTATAGTAATTGAACATGATTTAGATATAATAAAGTGCGCGGATTACATCATAGATTTAGGTCCAGAAGGTGGCCATTTAGGAGGATATGTAGTAGCTGAAGGAACTCCAGAGGATGTTGCAATAAGTGAAAAATCTTATACAGGACAATTTTTAAGAAAAAAACTGAACATATGAGTGAAAAGTTTCACATATCTATTGAAGAACAAGATAAAAGGCTTGATCTATTCTTATCTGAAAAATTAAACATAAGTAGAGCAAAAGCACAAGAGTTAATTGTAAAGGGCTTTATAAAAATTAATAACACATTAAAAAATAAGAGTTATAAATTAAAAAAAGAAGATATAGTAGAAATTCTTGAATATTCCTTTAACTATAATAATTCTATTAATAAATTAATACCTCAGAATCTTCCTCTTAAGATATTATATGAAGATGAATTCTTAACTGTAATATCAAAGCCTCCTGGTATAGTGGTTTATCCTTGCGTAGGTCATACTAATGGTACTGTAATGAACGCTGTTGCACATCATTTTAAAAAACTTGCTAATGTTGGTGGTCCCTTAAGACCGGGAGTAGTGCATAGGCTTGATAAAGATACCTCTGGAGCAATGATTATTGCATTGGATGATGAAGCATATTATAAACTTATTGAAATGTTTAAAAAAAGACAGATAAAAAAGGAATACCTTGCCATTGTCTATGGAAAAATAAAGGATTCTGGAAAGATTACTTCTGCCATAGGAAGGTCTATTCATGATAGAAAAAAAATGTCAACAAAAGCAAAAGTCTCAAAAGAAGCGATAACAGAATGGACTGTTTTAAAGAGATTTAACAGTTATTCTCTTATCAAAGTAAATATCATTACAGGAAGAACACACCAGATAAGAGTTCATTTTTCTTCAATAGGTCATCCCATATTAGGTGACCAAATTTATGGTAAAAAAATTTATTTAGAATTAAAGAATGGAAAAATAAACATATCAAGGCAGATGTTACATGCCCATAAATTAGAGTTTACACATCCTATAAAGAACATCCCATTAATAATTGAAGCTCCTATACCTGAGGATATGGAAAAAATAATAAAAATCCTTGAGGCAAGTTATGAGCTTAAACAGTAAATTATTAATGGAAATATTGAATAACACTGAAAAACTTTTCATTTGCCTTAGATGTGGAGAATGTTGCTATCGATGGGCTGTTACATTTAAAAGAGGACATAAAAAAAATGAAAATGAAAAATGTCCCTATTTAAACGATATAAAAATAGAGAATGGCAGATGGAAAGAGGCATCTTGCAAAATATATAAAAATAGACCGAAACAATGTAAAAATTTTAAATTAAGCTTTGCTACAATATGCCCAATTGGTTTATGGAAATGGTTAAAAATTTTAGAAAATAACGAAAATATTGAACTTCCAAATAAAGTTAAAACAATTTTCGATTTTTTAAAATATCATAGTCAAAATTAAAAGGTGGTGGAACAATGTTCCACCACCTAAATCTTATACCTTTACACCCTTTATTGAATCTGTTAGTTTCTTTATTACATCGCTTAGATTTTCAACCTCTTGCACTACCATATCAGTTGTTGTTTTAACTTCTTGAGATAGAATAGAAGACCTCTCAGCAGCTCTTGCAACTTCATCAGAAGCAGAAGACTGCTCCTCTGTAGCTGTTGCTATTTGAGTAATCTGATCTTTTACTTTTTGCGAAGATTCAGCAATTTTATTTAAAGAGTTCTTTACCTCATTTAATGCTTTGAGTGCCTCTGCAACTTCTTTTGATGTTGACTCCATACTTTTAATGCTTTCTCTGGACTCGCTCTGAACAGCTGCAATTTTACTTGCTATCTCATCAGTTGCCTTAATCGTTCTTTCTGCAAGCTTTCTAACTTCATCGGCAACAACTGCAAAACCACGCCCTTGTTCACCTGCTCTTGCAGCTTCTATGGCGGCATTCAGTGCAAGAAGATTTGTCTGATCTGCAATATCTTTAATTACTATAACAATATCTCCAATTTCTTCAACTCTCTGATTAAGAGCATCAATAGTTTTCTTTAATTCCACCGTTGAACGATTTGCT
>JAOAGB010000100.1 GCA_026415995.1 Thermodesulfovibrio sp.
TTATGCTAAAATAATGACTAATGAAGATTGCACTTACAGCAGATGTTCATCTTAAAAGAACAGAGGAAACCCCTGAAAGATATAAGGCGTTAGAAAATATTCTTTATCAGTTAAAAATTAGAGGAATAGATAATCTAATCATCGCTGGAGACTTATTTGATAAAGATTTCTATAATTACAGCGAATTTGATAGGCTATGTAAGGATTTCTCTAACATTAAATTAACTATTATACTTGGAAATCACGATTATAGAATAAATAGTAGATTTTTTACTGCTTCAAACATTGAAGTAATAGATGATATAAAAATTAAAGAATTAGACGGTCTCGCAACTGTTTTGATTCCATATGACGCAACTAAATCAATAGATGAGATTTTATCTGAATACAATCATGTGCAAAAGATACCTGAAAGATGGATTTTAATAGGGCATGGAGACTATATTACAGGTAACAGAGAATTAAATCATTATGAACCTGGCATTTATATGCCTCTGACAACTAAATCTATAATTAGATATAATCCGTTAAAAGTCTTTTTAGGTCATATTCATAAGCCTTCTAATTTCGGAAGAGTATTCTATCCCGGTTCTCCATGTGGGTTAGATATCACAGAGACAGGTAAAAGAAAATTTCTCATATATGACACAAAGTTAGATTCTGTCGAAGAAGTTTTTGTCTCCACAGAAAAAATTTATTTTAATGAGTCTATTATAATGCTACCGTTTGAAGAGGAAGCTTTATTTTTAAAAAGATGTTTTGATGGGATGATTAAAAATTGGGGGCTAAGTAAAGATGAGTTAAATAATGTGGTATTAAGATTGTCTATCAAGGGATACGTAAATGATTTAAAGGAAACAATGAATCTTCTGCTAAATATACTTTCATCTTTAGGAATTAATTTATACGATAAAGATGGATTAGACTTATCTGGAATAAAAGTCCTAAAAGATTTGGAGGTAGATAGACTTTATCTTTTGGAAAGGATACAAGAAAAGATTGAAAACCTCAATATCAGTAAGTTTTACGTTTCAAGAGAAAAAATTTTAGAAAAAGCAATGGAACTTATCTTTAAAGATTAAAATGTCAATAAGAATAGAAAAAATTTCAGTTAGAAATTGTGGTCCTTTGAATGATTTTAGCACAGAACTAATGGATTTGAATCTTATTCATAGTGAAAATGAAAGGGGAAAATCTTATCTTGTTGAATTTATAATACATAGCCTCTTTAAAAATAAAAACTATTGGAAAGACTTAAGAGATCCTGGTCAGGGAAAAGTAATAGTCTCAGGACTTGACAATAAATATATAGAATTTTCCCCTTCAACAAGAAGAAAATTAGAGGATTATCTTGAAAAACAACAAAAAGGACTACCTCCGGCGCTTTGCAATTTGCTAATTGTTAAAGAAGGAGAGACAGAAATAGTAAAAAATGCTTATGGAGTTGATAAGAATGTATTTAAAGAAATACTTTCACCAAGAAGAATACTTGATGAAATACAGAGTAAAATATCTGCTACTTTAAAGGGAGCAAAATTTGAAGAAGGAGAAATAAACATTAAAAAACAAGGTGAGGGCAAGGATTATCTTGAACTGAAAGAAAAGATTCATAAAATTGAGAATTTAATCAGGCAGATCATGAATGAATACGAACAAGGAGAAATTAAGGATTTACAAATAAAGAGACAAGAACTACTAAAAGAAAAGGAACTTCTTTTAAAAGCAAAGAGGTATCAGGCATATCTTTTATCTGAAGAACTTAAAAGCCTAAGAGCAAAAAGAGAGAAGATTTCTCAAATTATGTTAGAAAAACTAAAAAAATTTATAGATGAATATGTTAGACTAATTGAAAGTATTAAAAAACTAAATCTTGAAATAACCTCATTAAGAAAGCAGACTCAAAAAATGCCTGAATTAATTGATAAAAAAGAACTACTTCTAAGGGCAAAAAGACACGAGGCTTATAATATATACAAGGAAATAAAGGAAATAGAAGAAAAACTAAACAAAATTTCAGAAGAAGATATCTTTCAAATTCAACAAAGTATTACTCAGTATGCTGACAAATCTTCTGAAAAAGAAGAGAAAACTAAAACTATAAATCAATTGAAAGAAAAATCAAAGGATTACCTATGGCTTAAGACAGCAAAAGAAAACTATAACAGATTTCTTTCTGCAGGTTTAAATTCTGAAATTAAATTCTCATTTATCGCTTATATTTCAGGTTTCCTGCTGATTGCCGGGCTTTTACTTATCTTTCTTGAACATAAAGTCCCAGGGATTATGTTTATTCTTTTATCAGCATTGGGTGCTTCATCTTATGTGTTGAAATTGAAAAATTCTTTTATACATTATAAAGAAAAGGAAGAACTAAAAAGCATAAAAGAAGAATTTTTTAACAGATTTGGGATAAAGCTTGAAAACTTATCTAAATTAGAAGAGCTTTTTAAAGAGCAAGAAAAATTTTACTATAATTTAGAAACATATGAAAAAGAAATTGACAGGTTAACCGTAGAGTTACAATCAATAAAAAGGAATGTGCAGGAGGCTTTTAAACGATTAGGGTTTTATGAAATAAATGAGAATCGATGGAATGATCAATTACTTGAAATTAAAAATCAGAGAAAATTTTTATTAGAACATTACCAAAAATTGAAAGGGAAATTGGAAGAACTTGATGTGGAAGAGGTAGATTATGAATTGAGGGACCCTGGAGTAAAATTTAATAGAGCAGAAATGGAAAAAGTAAAAGAAGAAATTGCTGGGATAGAAAGATTAAGCCTGCAGCAAACAAACAAAGAAAATGAAAAAATGCAATTAGAAATTGAACTGTCAGAAAATAGAATAAAAATAAATGAACTCTTTAAAAATATTTTGGGTTTTGAATTAGAAGAGTCTGATTGGATAGATAAGTTAAATGCCTTAGAAAAAGAACAAAATCTAATTGAAAATAATATACGGAAATTGGAAGGTCTCCTTGAAGGATTAGGTGTTTCAGATGCTGAATTTGAAAAAGAAAATCCTCAAAAAGTTTTTTCTCAACATGAGCTGGAAAGAATTGAAAGGGAATTATACTTAGTTGAGGAAAAAATTAAAGAGAAAGATGAAGGACTTTCAATGCTGAGAGATAAAATAATTCAACTGACAGGCATAGATTTTTCAGCTAACTGGAACGAAATGATAGAAAGAGTTTATTTAAAAAGAAGAGAGCTTTATGAAAAATTTGAAGATTGTGAAGCTAAGATAATTTCAGGAATATTGGTTCATGAAACAATAAAGGAACTAAACCAGCAGGAAGATGAAAAACTTTTAGAAAAGATAAATTCACCTGATATAACGAGACTTATAGAAAGATTAACAGGAAGATATAAATCTTTAAGTTTTTCTTTCGCTCTTTCCAATGAAGAGACAAATTCTAATTTTGATGAAAAAGACATAATAATATCAGATGAACACTCAAGCTTCAGACTAAGAGACTTAAGCACAGGTGCAAAAGAACAGGTAATGATAGCCTTAAGAATAGGTTTAGCTAAAAGCCTTTTAAAAGGAGAAGCTGCTTTTTTAATACTTGATGATGCTTTTCAACATTCAGATTACAAAAAAAGACCACTTTTAATTGACACACTTTTTGAATTGGTTCAAGATGGCTGGCAGATAATATATCTTACAATGGATGATCACATTAGAGGTTTATTTAGAGAAAAAAGTCATACTATTTCAAAAAGATTTAAGGAAATTTGCTTGTCCTATGGAAAATATTGAAAAAATAACACTTATTTTTTCTGATGAGGTCAGAGGTTATGATTTTGGAATAGGACACCCGTTCAGAGGGAATAGATATAAGATATTTTTTAGATTTTTGGAAGAGAGCTTTAAAAATAAATTTAAATATCAAATTTTAGAAGCAGAGCCTGTTACAGAAGAAGATTTAATTTTAATCTGTTCAGAAGAATATATTGAATATGTAAAAAATTTTTATGAGTTAGCCTATAAGGGTGAGATAGACTATCTTGTGGCACTTTCAGGCAATTTCTTAAGCATAGATAACATCCCAGGAGAAAATCCGGGCAATATTGAAAAGGCGGCGCGATTTATTCTTGGTCAAATGAAAAAAGCCTGTGATTTGGTCCAAGAAGGTAATTTAAAAAAAGTTATATCAATAGGTGGCGGGCTTCACCATGCAAAGCCTTCTTTCGGTGAAGGTTTCTGTGTTTACAATGACATTGCTTTCGGAGCGAAGTATTTGATGGAAAAATATTCACTAAAAAGAATTTTAATTCTTGATACAGATGCTCATGCTGGAAACGGTACAATGGAATATTTCTATGAAGACCCAAGAGTTTTATTTATAGATATTCATCAGGATCCAAAAACAATATATCCGGGAACAGGTTTCACATGGCAGATTGGTGAAGGAGCGGGAAAGGGTTTTACTGTGAACTGTCCACTTAAGCCCGGTGCCTGTTGGGATTCTTATCAGTATGTTTTTGAAAATATAATTTTCCCGCTATCTGAAGAATTTAATCCTGAAATAATCATAAGATATGGAGGAACAGACCCCTATTGGAATGACTCTTTAACTTATCTTGGACTCACAATTGAAGACTTTAGAAGAATCGGAGATTATACGAGGCAACTGTCTGGTCTTTGTGATGGCAAAGTCATAGACACAATTGCATCTGGATATAATGAAAAAGCTATAGGACCGGGCTGGCTTTCATTAATATGCGGTCTTGAAGGTATTGAACTTGAAATAGAACCTCCTGAACAAATTCCTGAAAAAATCAGATATGATTCGGCCTATGAAGCTACAAAATCAATGGTAGAAGAGCTTAAAGGATATCTTAAACATTACTGGAAATCTATGAGATAAACCTTTATAGGAAAGATTAAATCTGACATTTCAGTAAAAATTATATTTTGTATTTAGATATATGCTATTTTTTCTCAATGCATAAGTATTTTATATATGCTTTTACTGTAACTGTTTTATCCTCTTTCTTTGGTTCAGGTGCTTCAATTGTCCTTTCCATAGCCATAGCTGGTAATGCTGATTTATAGACTGTTGGTGTTTCCAAATAAAAACGCTTAATGTCATAATCTATATTTGAGATAAAACATTGCCTCCCGATTTTGTCACTTACTTTTTTAGCAAAATTTATTGCAGTATCTATTATTTCTATTTTTAATGTATTTTCTATTTCTTTATATTTTTTCTCTGTTATAATCCATTGAGGATTTGATAATGTATATGCCATATTCTCCCCGAAATTTTCTTTTATTTCTTCTACAGATTCTAATATTCTGTTTTGCTCTTTTGTTTCTTTTAATCTGAAAACGTAACTTAGATCCCCTTTATATCCTGAGCACTTCCATTTATTTTTTTCCCACCAACAATTTTTGTAAACTGAATAATTACCTCCGGTATAATCTATCTTAAGATTTCTTAATGATTTATCAATGGTTCCAAGAATATTAATTACATCAGACTCTTTTTGGGCTTTTGCAGTTACTGAAAAATTTATGTTAAGAATATCAGGTGATAATTCCTTTTTTTCTTCAAGAGTAATTGAAATTCGAGTTAATTCGTATTCCTTTGTTTTATCTTCAGCATAAAGTAAAGAAAAATTAATAAATACAATAATTGTAAATAAACTAAAAAATTTCTTCATTTTTTTGCCTCCCACTTAATATTAAAATATATCAATTTATTTATGGTGGACCAACTATAACAATAATATAATTTTGATTTAAAATCCTTTTTGAAACTCTCAAGATATCTTGATTGGTAATTTTATTAATATATTCAGCATACTTTAAAAAATAATCATCACCGAGTTCATAGAACTCTAAAAGAGGGAGAAATTCACTGACTTTTCGCATGGTATCAAATCTTAATGGGAAACTACCAGTCAAAAACTGTTTAGCTTCTTTTATTTCTTCTTCTGTTACCCCATGTGAAGATATTTTTTTTAATTCATCCTTAATAATTTTTATGACATTTTGAGCATTTTCAGCTTTGGTTTTTACCTCAATATAAAAGCTACCTGGCAATAGATAGGGTGTAAAAGTACTATAAATAGAATATGCAAACCCCTTTTCTTCTCTCACTTTTTTAGCTAATCTGGATGTAAGTCCTCCTCCACCTAAAATATAGTTCATAAGGCTAAAGGCATAAAAGTCATCGTCTTTTCTGCTTATACCTTCTTGTCCAAGTATAATTGTGGATTGCAAGAGATCATCTCTTTTAATTAAAACTTCATTGACTTTATCTCTTTTTGTGAATTCCGGAGGACTTATTTTTCTTTCTGAGCTTTTACCTTTCCAATTTTCCATGTAATGTTTTTTTATTTCATCCAATTCTTTATCATTTAAATCTCCAACAAAAGAAAAAATCATCTTATCGGGTTTATAAAATCTATTATAGAATTCTATTAAATCCTCTCTTTTAAGATTTTTAAGGGTTTCTGGTTCTCCTTCTACTGGTCTACCATAGGGATGCTTTCCAAAAAGCCTTAAGAGGAATTTTTTATTGGCTATGAAAGATGGATCTTGTTCCATTTGTCTGAGAGATTTTTCAAGTATTGTAACTTCTTTTATAAACTCATCTTCAGGAAATATTGGATTTTTTAGTATGTCAAATAATAGTTCAACAGCCCTTTTTAAATGTCTCTTTGTGCTTGCTAGGGTTAACATAGTATAGTCATGGGTAACTTTTTTTTCAATTGATATGGCTAAAAAATCTATTTCATCTTCTATTTGTCTCGCAGAACGATTTTTTGTGCCATGGGTAAGCATATGAGCTGTAAGATATGCCTGAGAAGGCTTAGTTTCATCTAAAGGAGATGCCGGAATTAGGACAGTCACATAAACGATAGGTATATTGTCTCGATAAAGATGCTTTATCTTCGTCCCATTACTTAAGTTTATTGTTTTAAAGTCCATGTTACCGTCTCCTGCAAAGGTATAGTTTAAAGAAAAAAATATAAATATAAAAAAAACTAAAAATGGTAATTTTATTTTCATTTCGGCAATAAAACTCCTACAGTTAAGTTTTCTTCGTTAAAATATTTTTTTGCCACACTCTGTACGTCTTGGGGAGAGATTTTAATAATATCATGCCTATAATTGTTAATCATTTTCCAACTACCGATAATTTCAAATTTACCTAAAATAAGAGCATGACCAAAAACAGAATCTTGACTGAAAAGAAAGGAAGCTTCTACTTGATTTTTAGCTTTTTCAATTTCCTTTTCAGAGGGCAATTCATTTTTTATCTTTTCAATCTCTTGTCTTATAATTTTCTCAACCTCTTCAATTTTTTCTGTATCCTTTATAGATGCAACAATAAAAAATAGAAAACCATCTCTACTTAAGGGTGAATTAGAAGTCCCTATATCTACTACCAATCCCTTTTCATTAACGAGTTTTCTATAAAGCCTTGAACTTTTCCCCTCACCTAAAATTGTGCTTAATATTTCAAGCGAAAGACTATCGATATTAGGATAAGCTGGTACTTTATAAGCCATTACCAGCATAGGAAGATGGGTTTGTTTTTTTAAAATCAGTCTCCTTTCTCCATATTGTTTGGGTTCATAAAGCTTCTTTGCTTTCTTAGAGTTCTTACAAGAAGGTATTTTTTCAAATTTTTCTCTAATTTTTTCTATGATTTCATCTTTTCTTATATCTCCTGCCACAATTATAAATGCATTTTCAGGACAATAATACTTATGATAATGTTCCTGTATATCCTCAAAAGTGATTGATTGGATATCCTCAGCCCATCCTATCACAGGCTTGCGATAAGAATGAACTTTAAAAGCTGTTCCTATGACCTCTTCAATTATAAGGTTTTCTGGATCATCCTCATATCTTTGCCTTCTTTCCTCAAGTACTATTTTCTTTTCAAGTTCAAAATCTTCCTTTTGCAAAAGAAGATTCTCCATTCTATCCGATTCAAGGTCAATTGCAACTGATACTTTTGATGGGGTAAGTTTTTGAAAATATACTGTATAGTCTTTTGTTGTAAAAGCATTATCAATGCCTCCGTGGGATTGAATAATTTTTGAAAAGACATTGCCTGGATAATTTTTACTTCCTCTGAACATTAAATGTTCAAGTAAATGACTTATTCCAGCTTTACCCTCAGGTTCGTCAATAGAACCAATTTTATACCATACTTGAAAAGTGGCAACAGGAGATGAATGGTCTTCAATTATAATTAATTTCAGTCCATTTTTAAATATATGTTCCTCTACTTTACAATGTCCCATAAATGGAAATATTAAAATAAAAATAAAAACTATAGCAAATTTTTTCATTTTATTCCGAATTTTTCAGCTATTTGTTTAATAGTTGCTTTTAGTGGCCCCAAATCAGAAGACTTTACCACATAGGCATCTGAAGCCCATACAGAAAAATCATCTCTATAATCGTAGGCAGTAAGCATGATTACGGGTATATTGGGATTTTTTTCTTTTAACTGTCTTAAGACTTGAATACCGTCCACATCAGGCATCATTATGTCAAGAGTTACCATATCAGGTTTTTCTCTGTCAAATAATTCCAATGCTTCTTTCCCTGAATTAGCTATAACTACTTCATATCCTTCATCTTCGAGTTCTGATTGATAGAGCATCAAAATATTTTTCTCATCATCTACTACCATTATTTTCATTACTTTTACCTCCCTCTTTATAAATTGGCAAATAAATTTTGAAAATGGTGCCTTTATTTTCCTCACTTTCTACTTTAATTATACCACCATGCTCATCTATAATCTTCTTTGATATGGCAAGACCCAATCCAGTGCCATTGATTTTTGTTGTAAAAAAGGGATTAAAAATTTTTTTCAGATTTTCTTTTGAAATACCAGAACCTGTATCTTCAATTTCAATAATACAATATTCATCTGTAACACTTTCTTCTTTAATGCTTTCTCTAAGTTTTTTAGTTCTTATTGTAATAGTTCCATTTTTTGTTGCTTCATTTGCATTTGTTACCATATTAAGCAAAACTTCCTTAAGTTTGTCATAACTACCTAAAATTATAATTTCCTCATCTGCCTCGATTAAGAGTCTGTTATTGTCTTTTAAAGTGGACTCTGTAAGATTAGCTATATCTGATATTAATTCTTTAACATTAAATGGAATTTTAGAGGATGGTTGAGGCCTTACAAAGCTAAGAGTTTCATTTAATATTCTTTCAAGCCTTCTTGTTTCATCAACAATTACTTTTACATATTCCTTTAATTTTTCATCCTTTAATTCTTTATTCAGTCTTTTTGCAAAACCTCCAATTGCAAGTAACGGATTTCTAATTTCATGAGCAACCTTAGCAGCCATTTCACCTAAGGCAGCCATTTTTTCCATAGAGGCTATTTTCTCTCTCAAATCTCTTATCTCTGTTATGTCTCTTGCAAGATTAATCGTACCCCTTAAATTGCCATCTTTATCAAAAATTGGTGAGCTTGATACAAGATATGTACCATCAAGATAATCTTCCTCTATTTCAGCTATCTTTTCTTTCTTATTATCTATAGCCTGTCGGTGAGGGCAGTTTCTTAATGGATGTTCAGTTCTATGAATAATCTGAAAACATTTTTTATTTATAACATCTTTTTCTTCTTTGCCTATTTTTTTTAGAAAAGCTTTATTGACTTTCTTTATAGAATAATATTCATCAGTATAATACAACAAATCGGTTATTGAGTCAAACAACATTTCCATCTCTTTTTCAGCTTGTTCCACCTTTTCAAATATCCAAGCATTCTCGATGGCACCTGCTACTTGGTCTGCAAATCCCTTTAAAAAATTAATATCTTGATCAGTTATAGGCTTTCGAGTATATAAATTGTCCACCCATATAGCTCCTATTGATTTTCCTTTAGAAATTAATGGAACAATAGCATAAGCAAAGCTTCCAAGTTGTTGAATAATTATTGGGTCTGCTTCCTCTTTATGGACATCCTGTATATTAAAAACTTTTTTTTCCTTAACTGCTTTTACTATTGGAGTATTATTAATATCCAATGGAATGGAAAGATTCTTACATAGTCTATCAAAAAAGGAGTCCTCCTCTAATTCTTTTTTACTCAGTTCCTCCAGCACTTCATAGAGGCTTTTTTTACTTTTTGACAAACTCGACCATATTTGCCATGCTTCTTCATAATTAGATGGCCCTACAGCCATTTTTCCTCTTAATGTATTGTTCTCCTCGTCTAAAAGGAAAAGAACAGCTCTATTAAACCCTAATCCTTCACCCATTGTTATAACCGTTAAAATCATTCTTAGAAGTGTATTTAGGGATAAAGTGCTTCTTACTACTGAACTAACAAAAAGAATTTTAGTAAGTTCCTCATTTCTTCTTATTAATTCTCTCTCCAATTTCTTTCTCTCTGTAATATCCCTTCCAATTCTGCTTATTCCTACTATTTCACCAGAAATATTTTTTATGGGAGATAATGTTAGGCTGATTTCTATTAATCTGTGGTCCTTTGTAATTCTAACTGTTTCAATATCCTTAAGTATTTCTCCTTGTTTGATTTTTTCAATGTAGAATTTTTCGACTTCCATTAAAAAATCTGGTATTACGGGTAATGGCTTGCCTATTACTTCCTCTTTTTTGTAACCAAATATTATTTCAGCACCTTTATTCCAGGCTGTTACCACATTATTAAGGTCCGTAGCAACGATTGCATCAGCAGAGCTTTGTATTAAACTTTCCAGATAACTTTTTAATTCATTTATTTCTTTATACTGCATTGATTTAAGGATGATAAGAGAGGCGATTGATGAAAAGAGCTCACCGAGCCTTATATCATCTTCTGTAAACTCTCCCATACCTTCTTCTGAATTTATTTTATTGTAAACAAGTATGGTACCGATAATTTGTGCTTCTACATCTATTTGTTCTGTGGTATATGTATCTGTCTTTTTTATTACAAGAGGCAAACAAATTGCAGAGTATGCTGGTATATCAACCTCTTCATTCTGAAGATCGTCTTTGTTAAAAATTTTCACTTTTCCTTCTTGAATTACTCTACCGCATAATCCCTCATTTATATTTATCTCTGGCTTAAAAGATTGTAAATTATAGGTTGCTGCCACATAAAGTTTTTCATCCTTTATAAGTCTTAAAACTGCTGATTGAGCATTCATTAATTCGGTAACATGAAAAATTAATCTTTCAAGGAGAACATTAGTTTCTTCAGATATACCGAGCAAATGGATTAGTTCATATAATGCCTTTAATTCCCTCATTAACTCTTAACCTTTTCGTATAATTTTATATAATCTTTACACATTTTTGACCAAGAAAAATCTTTTTTCATTGCGTTTATGCGCATTTGTGTTAATTTTTCCCTGTCATTGTAAATTTGAAGAAACCTTTCCACTGAAAATATTAGTGAGACAGGATCAAAGTTTTCAAAGAGAAATCCTGTAATTCCATCTTCTACTGTATCAGCAAATCCACCAGTTTTTCTGCATATGGGAATAGTGCCGTATCTCATGGCAATTAATTGACTTAATCCACAGGGTTCGTATTTAGATGGTAAAATGATGCTGTCTACTCCTGCATAAATCTTATGAGCTAAAATTTCATCAAAAACAATAAATGCATGAATTTTTGAAGGAAATTTTTGCTCAATTTCTCGCACTTTGTTTTCATAAAAAGCTTCACCTGTGCCTTCGAAAATAATCCCTATTCCTTTGTCTATGAGGCTTGGTAAAGCTTCAATGAGGATATCTATCCCCTTTTGAGAAGCCATTCTCCCAATAAATGCAACGAGTGGGGTATCAACACTGCATTCAAGGTCTGTCATTTTTATTAATATTTCTTTGTTTTTAATTTTTTCATGAATGTTATGTATTCCATAATTGTGAGCGATATAGGAATCCTTTTCCGGATTCCATATGCTGTAGTCTATTCCATTTAGAATTCCCATTAGTTTACTCTGTTTTTTTCTCAAAACACCATCAAGTCCGAAGCCATACTCAGGATTTAATATCTCCTTTGCATAGGTAGGACTTACAGTGGTAACCATGTCAGCATTAAATATACCTCCTTTTAGAAAATTTACCATGCCATAAAATTCTAAACAGTCAATGTGAAACATCTCCCAGCCAAAGCCTGTTAATTCAAGCTTTTCTCTTGGGAAAACACCTTGATATCCTAAATTATGAATAGTAAGAATACTTCTGCTTGTCTCAAAACACATGCATTCTCTGTATAAAGTTTTAAGATAAAGAGGAATAAGAGCTGTGTGCCAATCATGGCAATGAATTATGTCAAATTTAAAATTTAATATTTTACAAATTTCAAGCACGGCTTTGGAGAAAAAGATAAATCTTTCAGCATTGTCAAGATAGTCACCAGAGTTCGTTCCGTAAAGTCTCTCTCTATCAAAAAAATCATTATGTTCAATAAAAAATACATTGCCCATCCTGTCTGGTTTCACAATTAAATTTCCTTCACTGTCAACAGTAGCCTTTGCAGATCTAATTGTTCCAAATTTTTTGTCTATCCCGATCTGAACCCCGTAGACTATTTCCGTGCTTTCTAAATTATTACTAAATTTTTCCTTTGTTATTCTATAATATGGTAAAAATAGCTTTACATCTATTCCTGCAATAATAAGTTCCTTAAAAATTGCACCAACAACATCTCCTAAACCTCCTGTTTTTGAAAAAGGATAAGCTTCTGCAGAAACTAAGGCTATCTTCATGTTTTTGCCTCCCTCATAAACTTCGCAGCTTCTTCGGGCGGGGTTGGATTGATAAAGAATCCAGACCCCCATTCAAAGCCAGCTGTTTTAGTAAGTTTGGGTATTATTTCAATGTGCCAGTGATAGTAATCGTTTACTTCGTCATGGAAAGGAGAGGTATGAAGAACATAATTATAGGGAGGTGTTTCTAATACAGCGTCGAGCTTTTTTAACGTAGTTTGTAAAGCCTCTGCAAGAAGGGTAAAACTTTTCTCTCTTGGTTCAAATTTTGATTCATGTTTTTTTGGTAGTATCCATGTTTCAAATGGTTCTCTTGGTGCAAAGGGCGAAAGAACAATGTAAGATTCATTTTGATATATCACTCTCTTTTCTGTCTCAAGTTCCTGAGCAATTATATCGCAAAAAATGCATCTATCTCTTAGTTCATAATATTTCTTCGAGGAAATCATTTCCTCTGTCACATGATGGGGCACTACAGGTAAGGCTATAAGTTGACTATGAGAGTGTTCAATTGTTGCGCCTGCTACTTCACCTTCATTTTTAAAAATTAAAACATATTTAAATCTTATATCCTTTTTTAAATCTGTAAGTCTAAAATAATAGGCCCACATAATATCTTCAACAGCTTTCTGAGACATGGTGGACAAAGATGCAAGATGTTCTGGTGTCTCAATTATTACTTCATGGGCTCCTATGCCATTCATTTTGTCGTAAACACCCTCTCCTCTTTTATTAAGGTCTCCATGAATTTGTAATGCTGGAAATTTATTGGGAACAACTCTCAATGTCCATCCCGGTGTATTTGGTGCCGTGTTAGGAGGTCTAAAAGCAATAATTTCGTTAGGAGCAGTATGTTCATTTCCTGGACAAAATGGACAAAAGCCTTTGATTTTTCTCTTTTGGGTCATGGGGACAAAGTCAGAGGGTCTTTTACCTCTTTCAACAGCTATTATAACCCATCTTCCTGAAATTGGATCTCTTCTTAATTCCGACATGGCATCCTCCAGTTAATAAAATCTGACCTTAATTTTGTATAATTATACCATTGTGGCAAGACTTTTTCATTATAAAATAGTGAACAATGCTTTTGGTGACCCTTGTGTTTTAGTGAAACTACTAAGAGAAAGGAGAGCAATACTTTTAGATGTTGGTGATATAAGAAAAATTCCATTTAATGAAATTCTAAAAGTAAGTGATATTTTGGTTACTCATACCCATATTGACCATTTCATAGGCTTTGATCAGGTGATAAGAGCTATTTTAAGAAGACAAGAGCCTCTTAGAGTTTATGGTCCTGAAAATATTATTGAGTGCGTTCATGGAAAACTGATGGGATACACATGGAATCTTGTTGCTGACTATCCGCTAAAGATTGAAGTTTATGCAATAAAAGAGGAAGAAATAGTTTTTACAAAATTTGAGGCTTATAAGGGATTTAAACTTGAAAAAATAAAATCTCTTCCAATAAAAAATAATCTAATACTTAATGAACCAATGTTTAATGTTAAGGCACTGGTACTTTCCCATGGAACTCCAGTAATTGCCTATTCTATAGAGGAGGATTATCATATAAATGTTAACAAAGTTGAACTGGATAAGGAAGGCTTATCTATTGGTCCATGGCTTGGCGAGCTAAAAAGATTGATTAAAACTAATTACGATTATGATCCCTTAAAAGTATTAAAACCTAAAAGAAAAACTTCAAGCATAAAAATAGAAACACCTAAGGGAAACTTAAATATAGAGGAACTTTTTCATATTCTAAAAATAACGAAGGGAGAAAAGATTGCCTATGTTATGGATGTTTCACCCACTAAAGAGAATGTCACCAAAATAATTAAGTTTGTGCAAGGTTCAGATATACTTTTCTGTGAAGCCTATTTTTTAGATAAAGATAAAGATAGATCTATTGAGAGAAATCATCTGACTGCTAAAATTACCGGGGAAATTGCAAGGAAAGCACAGGTTAGAGATTTGAAAATCCTTCATATTTCGCCTAAATATATTGAGAATCCTCAGGAAATCTACAGAGAGGTGGAATTATCAAGAGAAGAAATTTTGGAGTAAGAATAATCATTTTAACAATTGTCTTTATTTCTTCAATGAGCCTTATAATAAGCGGGCATTTATTATATAAAAACGCCAATGAAGCAACTGAAGAAGCACTGAAAATGCAAGCATTAGGAATAACAGTGACTCTGGACAGTTTTATTCAGAACTTAAGCATTAAAAAGATTCAAATAGATGGGAGTAACATAATGTCTGAAATGCTTCTTGATGATAGATGGGAAGGCATAGCCTTTCTTGCCCTTTATGATGAAAAAGGCAAAGTCATTCTTCATTCAAATCCTGCCTTGATAGGTAAAATTTTTGATGAGATTAAGTCTCTTAGAGATAAGAAAAGTCCGTTTTATCATAGAGTTATGCTTGGGACAGGCGAGAAAGTTTTCGTTTCTGACACAAGGATAAAAATTGCAAACGATCAATATATATTAAGAGTTGCCCTTCATACCTATCCCGCGGAAACACTCTTAAGAACAGCAAAAACTCATCTTATTTTTATGGGATTTTCTGTTTTATTAATAATTTTTTCAGGAATATTCGCCATATTAATAATAGGCAAAATAGAAAAGATGCAGACAAAAATGAGAGAGCTTGAGAATTTATCAATGCTTGCAAAGGTATTAGCTCATGAAATAAGAAATCCACTTGGAAGCATAAAGGGATTTTCTCAGTATTTAATAAATAAAATTTCAGAGCCTCAATTGAAGGAATACCTTGATATCATTTTAAAGGAAAGCCTGAGACTTGAAAGACTTAGTGATGAACTTTCACATTATGCCAATCCTCATAGTATGAACATAACAGATTTTAATCTTCAAGAACTTTTTCATGAAATAATATTAAGCTTTATAGGTAAAACGGATATAAATTTTAAATCAGATGTTGAAGGTATTTTCATAAAAACTGATAGAGACAAGCTGAAGCAGATTCTTACAAACATAATACAGAATGCGGTTGATGCCATGACAGAGGTAGAAGAAAAAAGGATAACTGTAATAGTAAAAAAAATCAATGGTAAAATAAAGATTGAAATAACTGATACAGGTATAGGCATGGATGAAGATACGCTAAGAAGAGCAACGGAAGCTTTTTTTACAACTAAACCGAAAGGAACAGGACTGGGACTTGCAATTGTTAGTAAACTTTGTGAAAGTTTAAAAATAGAATTTAAAATAATGAGTAAAAAAGGAGAAGGCACAACTGTATGGCTCATAATTCCAGAATCCTTATAGTTGAAGACGATATATCTTTTGCATCATTTTTACGAACTATACTTGAAGATGAAGGTTATCAGGTAAAAGTCTTTCATGATCCAGATGTTGCATTAAAATCGGTTTTGAGTTTTTCCCCTCATCTTGTAATTTCAGATTTAAAAATGCCGAAAATGGATGGAATACATTTTATCGAAAGGGCTAAGGAGATATTACCAGAGACTGTGTTTATAATTATTACTGCCTTTGGGACAATACCTTCTGCAGTAGAGGCAATAAAAAAGGGAGCTATTGACTATATAACAAAGCCTCTTTCCTCACCAGAAGAATTTTTAGAACTAATTAAGAAGAATCTTAGCTCTGCAATTAAAATAAGTTCTATAAGTGAGGTGGATACTAAATCAGAAGAGATTCCTTACGATATTTTGTTTGCCGGTATTGAACAAATCTATAGAATAATCAAAGAAGTGGCGAAAACTGATACGACTCTCATCTTGTATGGTGAAACAGGAACCGGTAAATCAGCTATAGCAAAGGCAATTCATAAAATGAGTGGAAGGAAAGGGGATTTTATTGAGATAAATTGTGCTTCTATCCCAGAATCTCTTATTGAATCAGAGCTTTTTGGATATGAAAAAGGTGCCTTTTCAGGAGCTATTAAACAAAAGCCGGGTAAAATTGAGCTTGCAAAGGATGGAACTCTTTTTCTTGATGAAATTGGAGAACTTACCCCAGCTGTTCAGGCAAAATTTTTAAAAGTTTTACAGGACAAAAGTTTTGAACGTTTAGGAGGTCTTGAAAATATTAAGACAAATGCTCGATTTATAACTGCCACAAACAAAGATCTGAAGCAAATGGTAAAAGATGGAAAGTTTCGAGAGGATTTGTATTTTAGATTAAATGTTTTTCCTATAAATATACCTCCCCTAAGGGAAAGAAGACCGTCAATACTTAAAATTGCGGAATATCTGATAAATAAGATTTCCCGTAGATTAGGAAAAGAAAATAAAAGGTTAAACGATAAATCAATAGAAGCTATAAAAACCTATACTTTTCCAGGCAACATAAGAGAACTGGAGAATATGCTTGAAAGAGCCATTATTTTATCCAGCTCTGAATATATTGAAATAAAACCTGAAACAATTAATGATTTAGAATTTGACAATCTCAAAGCTATGGAGAAAAAAGCCATAATGGAGGCTTTAAAAAATACAGGAGGGAACAAAAAGGAAGCTGCTAATTTTCTTGGAATATCATTAAGAACACTCTATTATAAAATTAAAGAATACAAGATAGAATAAAAAGCTGCTTAAATATCTGAATAAGTCTTTGATAGTATTTCTTTCCCACCTCTTTTTAGTAAATCCTCTGCAAGTTCCTTACCAAGTTTTTCTGCTTCTTTTAAAATATTAGTTTCAGAAATAAAACGGTATTGTCTTTTACCTTTTATTGGTTCAATTTTTGCCTCAGGATCTCCAATCATTGCTATTAATGTTAAACAATTTTTTTCTAATCTTGCATGACAGGCAAGAGGAACTTGACAACCTCCTCCCATAACAGATAAAAAAGCTCTCTCAGCAATAAGACAAATATAAGTATTTAGATGATTCAATGGTTTTACTAATTCATTAACAAATTCATCATCAATTCTTGTTTCAATTCCTATTGCTCCTTGACCTATTGCAGGGATCATAATTTCATTGGAAAAAGTTTCTGTAACTATATTATTGTATCCCATTCTCTTAACTCCTGCTATGGCAAGAACAATAGCATCGAATTGTCCTTCTTTTAATTTTCTGATACGAGTATCCACATTACCTCTTAAAGGTTTTATTATTAAATCTTTTCTCAATGCTTTTAACTGAACAGTTCTTCTTAAGCTACTTGTCCCTACTGTTGAGTTTTCTGGAAGCTCTTTCAATAGGTTATCATCTTTACTTATAAGTGCATCTCTTGGGTCTTCTCTTTCACATATGGCACAAATGTGCAAACCTTGTGGCATTTCTGTAGGAACATCTTTCATGCTATGGACAGCTAAATCTATTCTTTTTGAAAGCAAAGCCTCTTCTATTTCCTTAACAAATAATCCTTTGCCACCTATTTTTGCTAAAGGTGCATCAAGAATCTTATCGCCTGTTGTTTTTATTTTTTCTATTTTAACTTCTAATTTAGGATACATTGAAAGGAGTTTTTCTTTAATCCAGTTTGCCTGCCATAAAGCCAATTTACTGCCTCTTGTCCCTATAATAATTTTATTCCTCTTCATGATCAATTCCAAATAGCCTCCTTGCTGCAAAAATTAAAATTTCTTTGGTATCACTATTATTTTTAAGAGCAACTGTCGGCTCATGCATTATCTTATTTATTATGCTATGGGTAAGATAATCAATGGAATTTAATAATTCAGGGGGTAAATCTTTAAATTTAGATTTAAATTTTTCCACTTCCTCTTGTCTTATAATTTCTGCTTTATTTCTAATAGAAACAATTACTGGAACGCTATCAAGGGAGTTTAACCACTGGAAAAATTTTTCCGTTTCTTCACATACAATTCCAAGAGCTTTCTCAGCTTCCTTTCTGCGTTCAAGGATATTTGAATCAACCACATCTTGAAGGTCATCTATGTTATACAGATAGACATTGTCAAGATTATTACAGGCTGGATCAATATTTCTTGGAACAGATATGTCAATTAAAAATATAGGTTTATGCTTTCTTGATAACATTACCTCCCTTATCATCTTTTCATTTATTACATAATGAGGAGCACCAGTTGAACATATTACAATATCAACTTTTATAAGTTGTTCCTTTAAGTTTTCAAAGGAAACCGCTTTTCCATTAAATTCCTTAGACAGTTCCTTTGCTCTTTCATAGGTTCTATTTGTCACATATATATTGTTAACACCGCTTCCAATTAGATGCCTTATGGCAAGTTCAGCCATCTCTCCAGCCCCAACAAGAAGGACAGATTTTTTTGAGAGTTCATCGAACACTTTCTTAATAAGTCCAACAGCTGCATAACTTACAGATACAGGATTTTCTCCAATTCTGGTTTCATTTCGTACTCTCTTAGCTGTAAAAAAGGCTCTATTCATAAGATGATTAAATATAAGAGATGTTGTTCTTTCAGAAAGAGCAAGTTCATATGCTTCCTTTACTTGTCCAGTGATCTGAGGTTCTCCTACTATCATTGAATCAAGGCTGGAGGTAACTTTAAAAAGGTGTTCCACTGCCTCTTTTTCCTTATAAATGTATAAATAATTTATAAATTCTCTACGATCAATTCTATGAAAATTTGAAAGAAAATCGATAATAATTTCTTCAATATTCTTTTTGCCTTCAATCGTTTTTTCAGTATTACTTGAACCTGAATGATATGCATATATTTCTACTCTATTACATGTTGAAAATATTAAAGCTTCGTTAATTGCATGGTTATTCATTAAATATCTCAAACCTTCTTTAATTGATTCTTTACTATTAAAGGCTAATTTTTCTCTTATCTCAACAGGTGCTGTTTTATGGTTGACTCCGATAACTATTAGACTCATAACGGTTTATGAAAACTCTCTGTTAATAAATTGATACCAAAAAAACCAAATATTATTAAAAGAAACGCGAAGATTGTAAGATAGGCAGCTCTCTTCTTTCTCCAGTCTCCCTTAACTCTTAAATAAAAAATTGATAGATAGACTATCCATGTAAGAAAGCTCCATATTTCTTTTGGATCAAATAAAAATCCTAATAAAGATATATACTTAGCGAATCCCACAATTAAAGCAATAGTATAAATAGGAAAACCCCAAAATATAAGATGATAATTTATTTTATCAAGCACTTCAAGATTGGGAATAATGCTTTCAAGTCCACCAAATTTTTTAGCTTTTATTGCTCGTTCTTGAATTAAATAGAGAATACTAAAAATAAAGGCTAAGCTGAATAAAGCTATACCAAAAACTGCCATAAGAGCATGAATATCTATCCATATACTTTTTAGTTCAGGCTTTATTGAGGGAATAGTTCTTGGAAAAAAGGCGCTAACAAACATAAAGGCAAAGCTAAGTATTATAATGAAATTTAAAATTTTTGCTTTATTCCTAAAAAAGATAAAAAACGATATAAATAAAATGCTCCAGGCAAAAAAAGAATTTGCTTCATGCATAGAAAAAACAGGTGCTTGAGCAGATTTTAAGTATCTTAATGCTAAATAAATAGAATGAAGAATAAAACCTGAAAGACTGCAAACTAAAACCGCTTTGTCTAAATCTTGCTTTTTCCTAACAATACCGGCAATACTGAGAAGAAATCCCGCAAAATAGAGTGTAAGTGCTAATTCAAAAAAGATGGTTCCCATTAGAAACAACCAAGTTCACATTTTCGAATTTTTATTTTAAGTTCGTTTGCCATTTTTCCTACTTCAATATAAGGAACTTTAAGTTCTTCAGCAATTTCTCTTGCCTCTGAACATGTAATTTTCCCATCATTACTTTTTTCTTTTAATAATTTTTCAATAAGTTTTTTTTGCTGAATTTTTTCAATCTCTGACATTATTTCCTCCATTGAATAATTATCTTCTATTAATAAATCAGCTATAGCAAGAATAGCCTTGCCAGAAGGTTTTATTTGTTCACTAACTTTACCATTGATAAATATTATAACATCAGGAAGCATGACTCTTACCAGAGAGTTACCTTCAAGAATAACTATAATTCCATCTTTATCATTAGTTTCTTTAAAAGACAAGAGAATGTCTGTTTTTAATTTATCAACAATTGCAATCAAACTTTCTTCGGAAGCTCTTATCCAATAGACACAATCAGCTCCTGCCTTTTTCATTCTTTCGGTGTCTTTTCCCGGTTTTTCTATAAATTCAGAGTCTGTAGTAATATTTGCATCTTTAGAGATTTTAGAATATTTTATAGATATGATAAAAATTTGATTATTTAAGGCTTTAACATACCTGATAAAATTTTCTATAAAAGTAGTTTTTCCAGCACCGCTTTTAGCAGAGCCGACCCCAATTATAAGAGGCAAAATCATAATGTTATAGTCTTTAATATTTTTTAACTTTTTTCAAGTTTTTAAATTTTTATAAAATTAAAACCTCCATATTTTAAAATAAATTAAAGATAAAAAATATAAATTGAGGATGAAATACCTAATATGATAAATTATCCTTTTAATTTTGAGAAAATAAATGCTACTTTTGTTAGCAGAGAAAATCGTTTTCTCGTCAAAGCTCAATTGAACGAAAATATTATTGATTGTTATCTTCCAAATCCAGGACGGCTTTGGGAACTTTTAATTCCTGGCGAGACGGAATTGATATTAGTAAGAAATACTTCCTCTTCAAAAATTCCCTTTCTCGTATTAGCTTGTAAGAAAGAGGATAAATTAGTATTGCTTCATACCCATATTACTAATAAGATCATCAAAGCGCTTATAAACGATCAAAAGCTTAATCCATTCAAAGGCTTTAGAGTAATTTCTGAAGAAGTTAAAATTGAACGTAGCAGATTTGATCTTCTTCTTGAAAATAGTAATGATAAGTTATATCTTGAGGTAAAGACATGTACACTTTTTGGTAACAGAGTTGCTATGTTTCCTGATGCTATTACCGAAAGAGGCAGAAGGCATCTAATGGAACTTAATAGATTGGCTGAAAATGGCATTAAAACCTCAGTAATATTTGTTGTAATGAATCCTGATGTAGAATTTTTTCTTCCTGCCTACCATATTGATTATCAATTTGCAAAAGCCTTTATGAATGTGAAAAATTTGGTTAATCTAAAAGCGATTGCTTTGGACTGGGATAAGCATTTTAATTATGTAAAAAAGGTGAAAGAGTTAAAAATTCCCTTTTCATTTATTGAAAAGACTTTGAATGACAGAGGCGTATACCTTTTAATAACTCAATTAAATAGTGCTGAATTTATAAAAATTGGAAAGATTGGGGAAAAGCACTTTCCTGCAGGCTATTATGTTTATGTTGGTAAAGCAAAGAAAGGACTTTTCAGTAGAATAGAAAGACATAGGCGAAAGCTGAAGAAAATGCATTGGCATATTGATTACCTTCTGAAAAAAGCACGTCTGATTAAAGACTTACCAATAGTAACAGATGAAAATATTGAATGCACTTTAGCAGATAGATTATTAAAAATAAGCGATGGTGCATTACCTGAATTTGGTTCATCGGATTGTTATTGTAAGAGTCATCTCTTTTATTTTAGAGAAAATCCACTTCATAAACGGGATTTT
>JAOAGB010000008.1 GCA_026415995.1 Thermodesulfovibrio sp.
TATTATAACTACTTCACCATCTTTTACCTTAACAGTAGTACTTAATTCTCTTAGATCAACTGTAGGAAGTTGAATAATTGTCTGAGAACCAGCAGAACCATAAGTTTTTTCTGCAATATTAATAAGATTTGAAATAACAGGTGTAATTGTTAGAGATATTTCACCTTTATCATCAATATATGGAACAATTCCGATAATAAGTCCTGAGAGAAGATTACTTGTTTCAACAGTATAGGTTATAATAGGAGTCCCGCCTGTTGAAGTAGTGACATTGCTCTCAGCTTTTGAAATAAAAGTGAAATTTCTTCCCACAGTAAGTAACGAGGTCTGTCCGTTCATTATGCTTATACGAGGATTGGACAGTGTGCGTATATCTCCGAATTGAGAGAGAGCTTTAATTATTGCAGAAAAATCCTTTATAGCAGTTGTTGTTAGAGAAAATCTTATATCAGAATATGGAGAAGTCGAGGGAATAACAGATGTAAAATTTGTTGTGCTTCCACCAATACTCCAATTATGTGTCCCGTGAGACCATTCTCTTAAAAAAGTCCAATCTATTCCGTATTTGAGAGAGTCAGAGAGTGTAACTTCAATAACTTTTGCCTCAATCAAAACTTGTCTACTCATAACAGTTTTAATTGTATTTAGATACTGTTCAATTTTTTGCATGTTCTTTTTAGTTGCCGTAACCATTATTGTACCTGTTAATCTGTTTATAACAAAGTACTCCTGTGGTGCTTGTATTAATGGAATCATAGGTCTTGTAGGTTGTATTGTCTGCTGTTGTCCTGGCTGAGGCTGTGTTATGACAGGTTGAGATATAGCTGTCTGAGTCCTTTGTGTGATCTGTGTTTGCATTGCTAAAATTGAAGACAGTGCCTTCTCAATACTATCCCAGAATTTGTAAGCACCATCATCGGATTTCTCTGTTTTTGCAACATTACCCTTAAGCTCTGTTGATGTAGTTCCTCCTCCACCACCTGTTGCTCCTCCAGAGGATGTAAGCTGACCTTTTACACCGCCAAGAATATCTCCACCCACTTCAGTTGAGTAGGTCTGATATACAGGAAAGATATTTAAATGAAAAATTTTTGTATCTGTAGCAGAAACTCTTAATATATTTCTTTCTATCTTATAGAAATAATCTGTTGAGGAAATAACTGAATCAAGAGCATCTTGAAGCGTCACATTATTTACAATTAGAGTGACTGGTATTTCTGGGTCTATGTCTTTATCAAGTATTAGATTTAATCCTGCATCTTTTGAAATGACAAACAGAACATCTCTCAAGGGCGTTGCTCTTACATTTATTGATATCCTCTTAAGTTGAAGAGGATTAATCGGTTGGTTTTCCACCCTAAAATCTCTATTTTGTGAAAGGCTTGTAGTTGATGTAGCTTCTTTCTTAGGCATTTCAATCCGTGGAATCTGAATATCACTCTTCAAAGCCTTTGAGTCACAACTAAACAGAAAGGCTAATAAAAATATAAATATCAATAGATTTCTAATTTTAACCATATTTGTTCTCCTTTTTTATCCTTTATTAAGACCCTATCATTCTGTATTTTAACTACACTAAAATCTCCTATTTTATCTCCTTCTTTAACTATATGATTATCTACAAGAGCGTATTTATTTTTTCCTTTGTAAATCATCAAAACATTAAAAATAGATGATTTTCTTTCTGAATCCTTTAAAAAACTTTCAGAAAGTTTAAAAGGGTCATATATACTCGCTAATATGGTAGGCTTTTTTTCGTTTATTACAATATAAGAAGGAATTTGAAAATCTAAAATTCTCATTTCATTAGAACTTATAAAGCTAGGTGCACTAATTTTAGATACAAAAAGGGGGATTATAAATGAAACAACAATAATTATAATTGCTAATTTAGATTTCTTACTCATCTGATATTAATCTTATATCACCTTTTATTTCATAATTCAAGATATTCTCTTTCTTTCTTATAGATGTAGCATGAATAAAAACAACAGGATAGTTCTCTTGATACAGTAGATTGACTACTCCTAAATATCGCTCAAAAGTTCCATCGCCTCTTAAGTTATAAGAAAATACTAATTCTCTGTTTTCCTTTTTTTGTTCAGAAAGTTCAAATTTTATTTCAGGATATTTTGATTTTAAGTTATCTAAAAAATGAGCAACTGCAAGCTCTGGATTTTTCCTTTCTGGAAAAGAAATCTTTTCAACTTGCTTTTTTATTTCATAACTCTGATTAATTTTTTGCCTAACTAATTCAATTTTTGATATATTCCCTTCAAGATTTAACTTTACTTTTTTAAGATAAATCGATAGCGAAAAAAGAATTGATAAGGCTAAAATCAAGAAAGCAATTTTTAAAAACTTAACTTCTACATTATTTTTGCAAAACTCTCTGAGAGTCATAGTCTCCCTCTACTGTAAATTCTCCTTTTGTAATATCCCATTTTTCATTTGTAATTTTTAAACCTCTATCAATAGCTATATTTTTGAAATTAATATAGGCTGTCTGTTTTTCCACAAAAGTCTGTCCCTCTACTTTTCCTATAATTTTCAATTTTTGAGGCTTTCCATTTGTAATATCAATTGAACTTATCTCGATTTGTTTATCCTTTGATGCTTCACTTACTGGATAAATAGATTTTCTAATATCCTCGATATTAATTTTTCTGTTTTCCAGTTCAAAAATAGGTTTAAAATTTTTTTCGAAATTTGAAATTATTTCATTTAATGCGAAAAAATCTTTTTCCTTTAATGCGATTTCCCACTTATAGCTGTGAATCTTTTCATAAAACCTTTTGGTTTCTAAAAAAAGTTTTGCATTATAAAGTGTAAAAATAAACAATAAGAAGATAAGCAATAAATAAACATAACTTAAGGCCCTAATATTCTGTATATATTTTTTATATTCATGAGGAAGTAATTCCTTACCTTTCAATGAATTTTCAAATCTGAATAAACAAATTGGGATAATGTATTCTTTAAATTCTTTATAGGATAATGAAAATTCAAGGGGTTTACTTAAACCTTCAATTACCTGCTTATCTATTCCTACAAAAATTATTTTTTCAGGGTTAATCCTAAGGGTTTGTATTGAATAATTAACTGTCATATTGATATTCAATACATCTTCTTCTGTTAGTAAATCTTTTTCGCCCTCAAATTGTCTTTGTAAAAACATTTCATTTCCTCTTAAAACAAAAAGAAATCTATTTTCTCCAGATATAAAACAAATAATTTTAGATTGCTTTTCAGAATCCTCATTAATAAGTCTAATGAGGGGTAAGAAGACAGGATAATTAGCCTTAATATTAACTCCAGCAATAATGAGATTGTTTAAAAAATTAAAACTATTTTCATCTGTAAGAAAGCATCTGAGATATATTCTACCAGCAGATTCATAGGGTTCATAAATAAAAGAGAAATTTACTAAGTTTGGATATCTTTTTCTTATTTCTGAGGTGATTATAGCATTTAAAGCTTTTTTATTTTTTAAAACTTTATTTGCCATAGGTAAAGGAAAACTAAAATTCAAAAGATTCGGAATAAATTGAGATATGATTACTTCTTTTATTTTGCTGTTGATTATGAAATCCTTCAAATTGTCAAGCTCGATCTTATAAAACTCTCCATCTTGAATTTCTTTACCAGCTGGGATAAATACTTTGGCTTTTTCTCCCTCTATACTTATGTAGGCTTTTTTGACCATAGTGTCAATATTATAACATTTATCAAAGGCTTTTTTTGTATATATAAATCATTAAAAGAACAGCCCCTACTATACTTGA
>JAOAGB010000013.1 GCA_026415995.1 Thermodesulfovibrio sp.
AAATTTTATCTTTCTTTCAGCAAAAATTTTATATTGCTTTCGGTAACCTTACTTATGCCAGAGTTTAGAAAGGTTAAAATAAAAACAACGAAAAGTATCATCCAATCATGGGATTTATAATAGATAGGCTTTGTAAATTCAATATCATATTTAACATTAAAAATGGATGCTATGGTTATACCGTATAGGAAAAGGATGATGGCAAAAACCTGATAAACACTGACCTTTCTATTTCCCCTAAAGTCATCTCTTAGAAACTCCACGAAAAATCTGAACAGCTGTGTAAGAGATAAGGACAGGATTAAGGCAAGCTTTATGTAACTAAAAAGGTAGAGTAATAGGGATGATATTGCTAAGATAATATAAACTATTGATGTTAATGCCTGAGTATTCAGAAGAGGTATTTCTTTATATTTACCATCATAAACTGCCTTTTTTGTTTCGCAAGAGAATTTTACCATTAAAAAATCTATATTTTTCAAAAAACTAAAACTATCAATCGGTTTTCCGTAACAACATCCAAAGCTCAAACAGGCTAATCTACCAATTCCCTCACCAAAGGCATAGGATATTGATATAGCGGTTATTATTGGTAATAAAAACTTATCTAAGCTTAAATCTAAATAAGTTAATACTAACCAGGTTATAGGAAGAGATATTAAACCGCTTATAAAAACTGCACCACCAATGGTTAATGTATTTTTTCTACCTTCAATGATAGTGGCAAGAATTTTTGAAGAAGGAATGCCCACAACTAAAATTAGAGTCAGAATCAAGTAGGTACCTATCTCGGGGAAGTTTATAATTTTTAGCAGACTTATAAAAAGAAAGGTAGATAGTAAACAGGAAATCGCGGTTATAAGGCCGTAAAATGTGAGGTTTATACCCTGATAGGTGCCGTTTTCTGACCTTCTATAGGGAATTGTTGCAAGAAACTGAAAGTCGTCTTTGTGAAAGTTCTTGAGCCCAAAAAATAGTAGAGATAGAGTTGCCAATAAATAAAGGATTATTATGATAAGGAAATTCATATTCTGAATCCTATGGTGCTTCTTACTTTTAAGTCGGTCTCCACAATTCTATCTATAAGGTTAAAAGAGAATCTACTTTTTACATCTCTTCTTTTCTGGTTTTTTATAAGATCTTCGCAAAAATTAATCTTATTTTTCTCAAAGAAAAGAATTGTTGTGCTACTTCCTGGTCTAAAAAGGCTTTTTGGTTGTCCCTTTTTCAAAAAAATACCTTCCTTGATTTTTTTCGGGAGATCATAGAAATACTCGGAATAACATTGCGCTATATCACCTATCATCATTGCTACAACTTCTATCATTGCTACATACCCGATCTTTGTTCCACCTGAAACATTTGTATTAATGATTGTTACAACCCTTTTATTTTTTGAATAGGGATTCTCTATAGAGATAAGGGCTAAGGGATTGCAGGAGTGGTAATAACCCTCAATCTCATAAAAATCATCCACAACGCCGGATACGGGGCAGTGGTTGTAATGATATTTTTCTGGGGTTAATCTAAATATGGCATAATCACCATCTCTGAAAATATCAAACCATTTGAGCTTTCCCAAAAGCTCGTAGGTGTCAAAAAACTTCTCTTTTATGAAAAAAAGTGAGTTGGGCATTAAAGATCCCACATGGCATTTGGCATCGCAGGGAGATACTACAGTACCCTCGTCGTCATTCATGGGTCTATATTCCCAATACCTGATCTTCCTTTCAAAGAGCTCTCTTAGGGTTTTTATATTTTCAATGCTATCTAACATCTCTTCCTCATTAATGTTCATGTTCTCTATATACTGTTTTAACTTTTTTTTCGTGATAGGTATGTCGTAATTAATAAAGGAAAGAATCTTAGTAAACTTAGCGTCAGTCAGTATTTTGAAGAGATAGTCAGACCGCTCTCTTAGAGATGAATACAGAAAGTTTATAAAACCATCACCTTGAAAAGTTTCTGTTTTTACCTGCCCTGTCTCCCTTTCAACGTATTGATGTTGCATATTCTAATCCTTCTTCTTCCTTTTGCTTTTCTTTATATATTTGGTTAAAAAAGTCAGAAAGGATAATACTTGCAAAAGTCTTTATCTCATTTAAAGTTAAAGTTTCTGATAGAAGTTTATTACCAAGGCTTTCGATTTGATCTTTTATTGAGTTTAGGTCAATATTTCTTTTTAGTTCATCGGGCAGTGTATAAAGGCTTATTTTAGTAGCATCTTCTTTCAAAGCCTCAATACCCTCTTTAATGTGTTTATTTCTTAAATGAATCCTATAAAACTCTTCAAGATTACTATTGAACTCATGGGCAGGAATATCTAAAGGAGAGGATTTACCATTATCCTTTAAAACTTCATTTATTATTCTTTTATGGGCTCTTTGATTATCGTCTTCAATCCTTTCTTTACAATCATATAATGCCTCTCTATAGCAGGGATTTAAGAGTATTTCCTTTGCATCCTGCTCAATTATCTTAATAAGTGCCTTCAGGTATTCCTTTAAATATACCCTAACGTAGCCGTTATACCTTCTACTATATCTTGAGTTTGAAGTATAGCTTAGGATTCTTTTTAGAAAATTATTTTCCGTATGAACCCTTACATAAAATGTAGGGATTCCAATAGCAGAACAGAAAAAAATCTGTCTTCTCTCACTTTCCGTTGTAGGGGTATCAGGTATATCGTTATGTAATAATTCTCCTTTGATTATATATTTGTATGCAAGAGCGGTAATAATTATCTTGAGATTTAAGGCGTGTCTCAGATCTTGATTTATACTGGAAAAATTTGAGTAGTATCTGCTCTCAAAGCCTGAAAAACCATACTTTGAGTAATTTCTTAAGCGAAAGAGGGTATAGAAGGCCATATCCTTGTTAAAAATTCCCATGCTTTCAAGCTCTTCTTTTAATAGATTCTGGTTATCAAGCTCACCGTTCAATGCGGGTACGTTATCGGTACTCATCAGGGTAACAAAATAATCAATCAACCTATAATCGGGCACATAGTCACCCTTTAGGTTAAGAATTTTTGCAATCCAATCATCTAAAAGATCTAAACCAGTAGGAGTTATAACTCGGTTAAAAAAGATCATCCTTGCCTTCTTCTGCCATCTTCGCCAGATCATTCTTAAAAAGGTAAAATCCAGTTCATGGGCTAAAAAACCCGTCGCCACCTCAGGATGCATTTCTTTAAAGCTAAGTCTGTATGGAGAAGCAGAATATATTCCTGGAAAGAGTGGTAGAAAGTGTTCAACTATTTTTATTGCAAGGTCACCATAATATTTTTCATGGATATGATTAAACTTCGAATCTTTATCTGACAATAAATTACTTATTTTCTTGCTTCCAATAGATATATGGGTCCCGTTATTAGCAAGGCAGGTATTTGAAGTATCTGGCAGGACAACGAGATTGGTTTTAATAAAACCACCATCCTTTAGTTTTTTTAGTGTATTTAGCTTACTTTTGCTGAGCACACTATGACACAAATACATGTAAACCTTTTTTTCTTCACCCCTATCCCAGCCTGACAAACAGGGACTTATGAATAACTCTCGATAAAGCTCATCGGGGATTAGAGAGTTAATTTTTTTTTGTTTTTCAGGAGTTAGTGGTGAGTTATAAAGGTATACCTTCTGATTATTTTCAATGAGTCCGAATTTATGGTTGGCATAAAAAATAAGCAACTGAATAAACAGGAATCTCTTTCCTGTCTCTTTAGCCAAGTCAAGTCCGATATCTTCGACGTTTTCAGAGATATAGAAGGATGTTACTTCAGGAGAGGTATTATCATTCAAGAAGTTTTTTGAAAGATAAAGTATTAACCTTTCGAGGTAAATATCGCTTTCAAAGAAATGACTGAAAAGATCAATTAGGGCAATCTTAAGTAAATAACTTACCGGTATTCTGATAAATGTTTTTGAGTCTTTATAGTAGAAAAAGTTGCTTATATCACTTCTAAATCCCTGTTTAGGGTCATTTTTGTCTTTTAAAAGATCCCTTTTAAAAACCGATAGGGCTTCTTTTGTTAGTCTGCTTTCTTCAATCCTGACCCAGCTATTCTCCCATAAGTTTATGTGGGAAGATAATAGAGCTTCCAGATCTCTCAAAAGCTTACTTGGGCTATCACCCGCTTTAACCCTTCTTTTTAGATTATTGTAAAACTTTGAGTTTATTATCTTATCTGGCAAATCAACATTTTCATTATCACCCTCTACCGCAACCTGAAACTCATTCTCACATCCCGCTGTAATATCACTATGTTCAAAGGGCTGGTTTAAGATATACTTTAAATCTAATAATAAATTTTTTGACATTTTATAAGTTATTAGAAATAATTATTGTTAAAGCATTATTAATCAAACATTAATTATTTATTAAATTGTGAGGTAATTATGCCAAAGGG
>JAOAGB010000033.1 GCA_026415995.1 Thermodesulfovibrio sp.
TGCCTTGTAGGTAGGTTAGGCTTCCTCCGAAGAGGCATGCACACCGCTACCTACGCTGGCTCCCTAACGGACCTAACTGCCGGATCCCCTTTTCCTCCATCACGCACAGGGCAGGAAGCCTTTATTATTTTATACCAAAAAGAAATCAATATATGCAATTCTTTTTTGTTATAATTAATTCAATGAAACCAGTTATACTTTTGGCTAATAACAAAGGAGAAATTTTTGAATCTTATGAATATGAAGCTTTAGGTATGGAAAGAAATAGTCCAATCTCTCTTAGTTCCAAAGACTTAATACCTCTTCCTAAAGGAAGCAAACTTTTTTATATTCCTAATGCAATCCCTATAGGACTTAATCATGCTGGAATTGTAGAAAAAATTGCTAATTATAGACCTGTTGCTGCGTTTTTGCCACCAGGATATACAAGAACTCATCTTCCTGCCTTTGAAAAGACAAAATTTACTCCTAAACTGCCACTTTGGTCTTATACAGCTGTTGCCTGGTATAGGGGAAAAATACATGCTGCAGCTATTAGGGTGGCTTGGATGAAAAAAGCTAATCCTGTATACCATGAAGATAAAAATGTTCTTAAATCTATAAAAAGAAAAAATGAATCTTTTAAAAATAATAGATTATTCAAACAACTTGAAATATGCGCAATGATTTATAACTGTTTTGCTGCAAAAAACTTTTTTCTAAATAGATGGGAAGCGCCGCTGCCTACTTCTCCGCTGTGCAATGCTGAATGCATAGGTTGTCTATCAAAACAACCATCAGACTGTTGTCCATCGCAGGAAAGAATTTCCTTTGTTCCAGAACCAAGGGAAATTTCAGAAATTGCAATATCTCACTTATTAAAAGCAGAAGAAGCAATTGTAAGCTTTGGGCAAGGATGTGAAGGTGAACCTCTTCTTCAATGGAAAGTCATTGAAAAAGCAATAGGTATGACCAGAGAAAAAACTGACAGGGGTATTATTAACATAAACACCAACGGTTCTTTACCTAAAATTATTCCTAAGCTTAAAAAGGCAGGATTAAACAGCATTAGAATAAGTTTAAATTCTTTCAATCATGAAATTTACCAATCCTATTACAAACCAAAAGGTTATAAATTCGAAGACGTAATTAAAGCTATAAAAATATCCAAAGAATGTGGGCTTTTTACAAGTCTAAACTATCTAATTTTCCCTGGTTATAACGATTCTGAAGATGAGATAGAAAAATTATTTGACTTTCTAATGCAATGCTCTGTTGATCTCATTCAGATGAGAAATCTCTCCATTGATCCCTATCTTTACATGGAAAAAGTTGAACCACCAAAGGGAAGGATATTGGGGATAAGAAAACTTATAAAAATGATAAAAAAGGATTTTCCCCATATAAAAATTGGATATTTTAACCTTCCTAAAGAAGCATTTAATAATGTTAATTTTAAGGAACAATGTTATTTTATTTAATTGACATAGACTACCAATCAGAGGTAATTCTTTATGGAATCGGACAAGATAGGAAAAGAAAAATTTTAATTGATCCCTCCTATAAACCCTTTTTTTTAGTATTACCTAATGATAAAAATAAAGCTTTAGAAGAAATCAATAAAATGATAGAGATGAAAAATCTTCCTGTAACTAAATTATCCATTGATAATTTTAATTTTCATGGTGAAGAAAAAGAGTTTATAAAAGTCTATACAATCACTCATCAGGATTTACAAAAAGTTAGAGACGAAATAAAAGCCCTTGAAGCTAAAAGAGGGGGTTCTGGTTCTGTAATTGATGAATTTGAATATCAAATTTCAGCATCAAGAACATATCTTGCTGAAAAAGAATTTTCCTGTATGGAATGGCTTGATATAGAAATAGATGGAAATAAAATAAAAAAGGTAAAAGCTGCTGAATATAATAAACCTAACCTTAAGATTCTTGCCTTTGACATGGAGGTAATAGAAATTCAAAGGGGGATTCCTTCAATTATAATGATATCCCTATTTGGTAAAGATTTATCAAAAATAATAACCTATCAAAAAGCGGATTATAGCGTTGATTCCATTATAGTAAACGATGAAAAACAACTTATAGAAAGATTTATTGAATTCATAAAAGACTATGACCCCGATATAATAGCAGGATACAATACAGACCTTTACGATATGCCTATTTTAAGAGAGAGAGCAAAAAAACTCAAAGTTAACCTTGGCCCCCTTTCAATAGATAATTCTGGCATAACGCTGTCAAAGAGAGCGAGATTTACCACTGCTCGTCTTATAGGAAGAGTTCATCTTGATATTTTCAACTTTGTTTTCAATATACTTTCTCCTATTCTTCAAAGTGAGCAACTCACACTTAAAAATGTAGCCTCTGAGTTACTTGGAGATACTAAGCTTGAAATGGAATATGAAGACATAATTCAGGCATGGGATAAGGGGCATGAAATGGACAAGCTTGCAAGATATTGTCTAAAAGACAGTGAACTTGTCTATAAATTAACAGAAATGTTACTACCAGATATTGAGGAACTGACGAAGCTCACGGGTCAGTCCCTTTTTGACACATCCAGAATGCCCTACAGTCAACTTGTTGAGTGGTACTACATTAAAAGGGCGAAAAGACAAAAAAGAGTTATCCCAAATCAGCCAAAATTTGACGAAATAAAAGCTCGCCAACAAATAACTTATGAAGGAGGCTTTGTAAAAGAACCTGAAGCGGGATTACATAAGAACATTGCTGTTGTTGATTTCGCATCACTTTATCCATCAATAATTGCTACTTATAACATTTCAATAGAAACCCTCAACTGCCATTGCTGTAAAGAGACAGGCTATAAGGTTCCAGAATTTTCTTACTGGTTTTGTAAGAATAAAAGAGGATTTGAATCGCAAGCAGTAGAGGAACTTCTCAAAGAAAGGCTTAAACTGAAGAGACAATTAAAAAATCTTGATCCTAATTCTCATGAGTATCTTGCTCTTGATACTAAACAGAGAGCTCTTAAAACTATCATAAATGCCTCCTATGGATACTATGCCTATCCTGCAAGTAGATGGTATTCAAAGGAATGTGCAGAGTCAATTGCAGCAATTGGAAGATACTGGATTAGAGAAGTTCTTAAAAGAGCTGAAAGTAATGGATTTCATGCAATTTATGGTGATACAGATTCAGCATTTTTAAAATTTGGAACGAACAAAAAAGAACTTGAAAAATTTATAGACGAAATAAATCAAGAACTACCAGGAATGATGAGACTCGATCTTGAAGATTATTATATAAAAGGGCTCTTTGTCCCTAAGGAAACAGGTGGTACAGCAAAAAAGAGATATGCCTTATTAGACGAGAAGGGAAAGCTGAAAATCAGAGGACTTGAAATAGTAAGACGGGATTTATCCAAGTATGCAAGACAAACGCAACAGGAAATATTAAAACTATGTTTAATAGATGAAGCCGTAGATAGAGCATTTAAATATCTCGATGAAAGAATAAAAGCCTTAAGAACTGGTAATTTCAATCCGAAGGAACTCGTTGTTTATGAACAGCTTTCAAAACCTATTTCTGAATATAAACTCCTTTCACCACATGTTGTAGCAGCAAAAAAACTATTCCAACAGGGTATTCCTGTGGGAGAAGGTAGTGTAATTGGCTATGTAATTCAAAAAGGTTCTGGTTCAATCAGTGAAAGAGCATATCCAATAGAATTCGCAGATTTATCTAAAATTGATATCGAATATTACATCGAGAATCAATTAATTCCTATTTCAATGCGAATTTTAAATGCATTCAAAAGGAACTCTCAGCTTTTCTAACACTAAAGTAGTAAATTTGAAAACAAAGGATTTTTTCTGCTAAAATTCAAAAGGAAAAGTAGTTATGGAAGCTGACTCGTTAAAGAAAGCCTTTTTCAATAGCCCTACTTATGGTAGTATTTCTTTTCAGCAAGTTTTTCAAAAAATCATTGAATTCGTAAAAGAACAACCTGAAAAAAACTACAGTTTAATCGTGGGTAGTGATTCCTTTCCTGGCGAGGAAACAGTTTTTGTAACTGCCATAATAATTCATCGTAAAGGCGCTGGTGGGAGATATTTTTATAGAAAAATTAGACATGAAAAAATGGATAATCTAAAATTAAGAATCTTTACGGAAGCTTCACTAAGTCTTGAAGTTGCTGAAACATTGAAAAAAATGCTTTCTGAAAATGGTTTTTCACGCCTTCCTGTAGAAATACATCTTGACATAGGCAAAAATGGTGCAACCAGAACCTTAGTAAAAGAAGTAATAAAAATGATTGTTGGCTCTGGCTATATTGCTGTAACTAAGCCAGACTCATTTGGAGCTACTAAAGTAGCAGATAGACACACTAACTGAAGAAAGCCGGGAATGGGATTTGAACCCACGACCGGTCGATTACGAATCGACTGCTCTGCCACTGAGCTATCCCGGCGTTATTATAATATTTTATCAAACTCCTCTTTGAAGTAGCGATAGGTCTCATCGTCAAATAGACAAAATTCAACAACCTCAAGATTTGTGTTTTCCCTTCCAAGATATTCCTTAGTCGTCATTATTAAAATTCTTGCTACCAAATCCTTAGGACAACCATATATGCCAGAGCTTATTGCTGGAAAGGAAATACTTTTAAGCTTATATTCATCAGCAATGAGAAGACTTTTTAATATGGCTTTTTTTAGTTTTTCTTCTTCCTGCCCTTCTCCCCATATTGGACCAACGGCATGGATAACATATTTTGCCTTTAGGGTACCTGCAGTGGTAATTGCTGCAGAACCAGTAGGAACGAATCCTATTTTATCGCTTTCTTCTTGAATTATCCACCCCCCTTTTCTTACAATTGCACCAGCTACTCCACCTCCATGTTTCAAATGACTGTTAGCTGCATTTACAATAGCATCACAATCCCTCTCTGTTATATCTCCAATCATAATTCTAATCTTCTTTCCATTTATAACTTTTTCTTCCATAAAATGCCTCCTATGGAATTATCCTTTAAGTTCTTTTTCAAATATATCAAGAGCTTTATTAACCTCTTCAAGAGTGGTAAACTTTCCTGTGCTTATCCTCAATGATGATATAGCCTCCTGCTCACTTAAACCCATAGCAAGCAATACATGACTTGGTTTTCTAACTCCTGCATGACAGGCAGAACCAGCTGAAATGGCAACTTTATCACCTATCCTTTGTACAAATTCATCGGCAATAATATTTTTTATTGTAATATTTAAAGTATTTGGAAGACGATCTGCCATATCTCCATTAAGCCTTAACTCTGTAAACTCTATTAATCCCTCAAGTAAAATATTGGTTACTTTTTTCAAATGGTCCTGTATTGAATCAAACTCTTCCATAACAATTTCGCATGCCTTTGCAAATGCGGCAATATAAGGCACATTTTCAGTACCTGGCCTTAAACCCCTTTCATGGGATGCACCTAATAAAAATGGTTTAATCATAAAACCTTCTTTCAAATACAAGGCTCCTATTCCCTTAGGTGCATAAAATTTATGTCCGGCCATTGAAAGCATGGTAACATTAAGGCTTTTTGCTGAAACGGAAACCTTTCCTATACTTTGAGCACAGTCTGTATGAAATGGAATCTCTCTTTCTAAAAGAAGATTTCCCATTTCCCTAATAGGTTGAAGGACTCCTGTTTCGTTATTAGAGTGCATAATAGTAACCAAAATAGTATTCTTTTTTATTGCTTTTTTTAGGTCATCGGGATCAACAATACCCTGAGAATTCACCGGTAGAAAGGTAACATCATATCCCAGTCGCATTAATTCTCTACATGGATTAAGTACTGCAGGATGTTCAATGGAAGAGGTTATTACATGACCTCTGTCAAAACATAGTGCTCTTCCAAATATGGCGAGATTATTTGACTCTGTGCCTCCTGAAGTAAAAATTATCTCTTCTGGTTTTGCATCCAGTAACATTGCCACTTTTTGTCTTGAAAGTTCCAATATTTCTTTTGCTCTTCTGCCAACTTTATGGGTACTTGATGGATTACCAAATTCATCCAAAGTTTTAATTATCTCTTCTTTTACCCTTGGGTCAACAGGTGTAGTTGCATTATAGTCAAGATAAATCATGATTTATTATATCACTTTGTGTTATTATTGTTGCATGAAAATTGAATTTTTCGGTGCCACCAAAACTGTCACTGGTTCTTGTTTTCTGATTACCACCAATGGACAAAAAATACTTATTGACTGTGGACTCTTTCAGGAAGATGAAAAGGAATATCTTAATTATGAGCCCTTTCCTTTTAATCCTCGCAAGGTAGACTTAATGGTTCTTACACATGCCCATCTGGATCACTCTGCCTTAGTTCCCAAGCTATTTAAAGAGGGTTTCAGGGGTAAAATAATAACAACTCCAGCAACTCGTGACCTTCTTGGCATTATGCTCTTTGATGCATTAAAGGTACAAAGAAATGAACACTATAAACAACCTCTCTATGATGAAGAAAATATTCAGAAAGCTATCAAAAAAATTGAAGCTTTACCTTATGGAAAAATTTTGACCTTTGATGGAATATATATAAGACTATTAGATGCAGGACATATACTTGGTTCTGCCTCTGTAGAGATAGAAATTAACGAAAAGAAGATAGTTTTTTCAGGTGACATAGGAAGAACAGGTTATCCCATTTTAAGAGATCCCAGTCCACCTGAAAAGGCTGACTTTCTAATTGTTGAATCAACCTATGGTAATAGGCTTCATAAAAGCCTTGATGACAGCATTAATGAACTTTTACAGGCAATTAAAGACACCTTCAGAATGGGCGGTAATGTTGTTATACCCGCCTTTGCTGTAGGAAGAACCCAAGACTTACTGTACATTCTAAATCGTGCTGTGAGACAAGGGCTAATTGAACCTATCAATGTATATCTTGATAGTCCTCTTGCAGAGGAAGCAACAAAAATATATCTTTCCCATCCAGAAGTCTTCGATGATGAAGCTTTAAGGGAAATGAGAAATCCTAAGAAAACTTCTTTAAAGCTGCATTTTGTAAAGAGCGTTGATGAATCAAAAAAGCTTAACAATATAAAATCAAATGCTGTAATAATTGCTGGAAGTGGTATGTGTCAGGGTGGAAGGATTGCCTATCATCTCTATCACAATATAGATAGAGAGGAATGTAGTATTATATTTGTAGGTTTTCAGGCAAAGGGTACTCTCGGCAGGAAAATAGTTGATGGAGAGAAAATGGTTTCAATTCTTGGAAAAATGATGCCTGTTAAGGCTAAAGTATATACCATTGGTGGATTTTCAGCACATGCAGATCAAGAGGAGCTTTTAAATTGGATTGGAAACATAAAGAGTAAACCAGAAGTTTTCCTTGTACACGGCGAGGAAAGTGTAATTGAAAATTTTAAACAAACTATTGAGAGTAAATTAGGGTTAAATTGTCTTATTCCTGATAGACTATCTTCCTATGAACTTAAATGAATATTACTTAAGTGAGAACTTTTTTATAAAACTAATAGAATTTCCTGCACTCTATAATGTTAAAACAGATGAACTTTATTGCGTTGATGAAAAAGCATTGGAGTTACTTAAAGAAATAGAAAGGGTCATTCCGAGCAAAGCGAGGAATCTCCTCAGCGATGAAAAAATCACTGAATTTATTCAATTCTGTCTAAAAGAAGGTATATTAACAGATAAACCTATTAGAAGACTTCATCCAAAAATAAAACAGTCTCCAATTCCATCTTTACGCTATCTTGAACTTCAGATAACCAAACGATGTAATCTACGATGCAAGCATTGTTTTGTTGGAGAAAGCGCGAATACAGACCTTGCATTTGAAAAAATTGTGAAAATTCTTAAAGAATTTGAGGATATGCAAGGACTGAGAGTATTAATAACGGGGGGTGAACCTCTATTGCATCCTGAATTCGATGAAATAAACAATATCTTTCCAGAGCTTGCATTAAGAAAAATATTATTTACCAATGGAATTCTTCTTAATGATGTCTTATTGAAAAAACTAAACGTACAGGAAATTCAGATTAGTCTTGATGGAATGAAACAGGGACATGAAAGTCTAAGAGGCAAAGGCACTTTTGATAAAACCCTAACTGCAATAAAAAAGGCAATAGACCATGGCTTTCAGGTATCTGTGGCAACAGTAATTCATAAAAAAAACCTTCAAGAATTTGAAGAACTTAATGCATTGATTAAAAGTCTCCCGATAAAAGACTGGACAGTAGATGCCCTTACACTTTCTGGTAATCTAAAATTTAACCAAGAATTCTGGGTTGAACCTGAAGTGGCAGGAAATATCATGAAAATATATGGATTTTCAAAAGAAGAACATCCTCGATTAGAAGGTTATGGCTGTGGAGCTCATCTAATTGCAGTATTAGCAACCGGAAAAGTTGCTTTTTGCTCATTCTTTGAAGAAACTCCCATTGGTAACATTGAAGAAGGACTAAAAAAAATATGGCAACGGAAAAAACAGATTCTCCTCAAAGACCTTGAATGTAGTCATATTAACTGCCCCTTTTTAAATGAATGCCTTGGAGGATGTCGCTACAGAGCTATGACCATGTCAGGGAATAAAGATTCAAAGGATCTATTTAAATGTTATCAAATGTTTCCAGATTCGGCAAGTACAACTTAATAATCAACTCCTTTTAAAGTTTTGTATGCATTTTCTTCAAGTTCCGATAGAATCTTTTCTAATCTTTCTGGATTTTCCTCTTCTACCATTATTCTTATTTTAGGCTCTGTTCCTGAAGGTCTTATTATTATCCTTCCATTCATGTTTTTTTCAAGAACAGACGCCTTCTGAGATAATTTTTTTATTACATTGGTAATCTCTTCTTTTGAAAGCCCTTCAGGGATCTTTATATTTTTAAGACTCTGTGGATATCTTGGAATGTTTCTTACTAATTCATTAAGGGATTTCTCATTTTTTTTAATTATATAAGCCATCTGCACAGCTGTAATTGCTCCATCTCCTGTGTTTGTATAATCTAAACATATTATATGTCCTGACTGCTCTCCTCCAAGATTATATCCGCCCTTAAGCATCTCTTCCACCACATATTTGTCTCCAACCTTTGTCCTTATAAGTTTTATACCTATATTTTTTAAATAATTTTCTACCCCCATATTAGTCATTATCGTTGCTACAACCGTATTTCTTTTCAATTTCTTCTCTTTCTTTAGCTCCTCTGCCAGTACCGTAAGAATAAAATCTCCATCTATAATATTTCCTTTTTCATCTATTAGAATTGTTCTATCAGCATCGCCATCATGGGCAATTCCAATATGTGCTTGAGTCTCCCTTACTTTTTTTGCTAATGCATCAGGGAAAAGAGCTCCGCATTCATTATTTATGTTTAATCCATCAGGTTTATCATTAATTGTTAAAACTTCTGCCCCAAGTTCACGAAACAGTGTCGGTGTAATTTTATAGGCAGCCCCATTTGCAGGATCAATAACAACTCTTAAGCCTTCAAAATTAGAATCCTTTGGAAGAGTAGATTTTATAAACTCTATATATCTTCCTTGAGCATCCTCAATCCTATATGCTTTACCCAAATCTCTTGCAGAAGGTCTTACAGAAGGAAATTGGTCGCTGTTTATTAAACTTTCAATATCTCCTTCAAGTTCTTCTGTAAGTTTAAATCCGTCGTTGGAAAATATTTTTATGCCATTATCGCTGAAAGGATTATGAGAGGCTGATATTACTATTCCTGCATCAACTCGCATACTTTTGACTAAAAAAGCAACAGCTGGAGTGGGAATGGGACCCACAAGATAAACATCGCCTCCCATTGAAGTTATTCCTGATGTTAAAGCAGACTCTATAACATATCCGGATATTCTCGTATCCTTTCCAATTAAAATTTTGGGCTTATGAGGAAGTCTTTCTCTAAGCAGAAAGCACAAAGCCATGCCAACTTTCAGACATACTTCTGGAGTTATTGGATATGTATTTATTGTACCTCTTATACCATCTGTACCAAAAATTCCCATTACTTTCTCCTTATTTTTACAGTCAAATAAACAGTATCTTTGTCAGTTCTGAAAATTTTACCTTCCGGATCTATTTTTGCTTGAATATTAAGATCGCCCTTTATACCTTCTATATCTATAGGTTCTGTTTTAATAACTCTAATTCTGTCAAGTTCCCTCTTGGCTCCCTCAATTGTAATTGAGGCAGGATTGATCTCTAAAGAACTTACAACAAATCCTTTTTGCGGATTACCTACGATAATAGCTTTAATAGGCACTGTCTTCTGTTCTTTCTTATCTAAATAAACTTTCACCACAGAAGGATCGATTCTTAGTATATCAATACCTCTTGGTAATTTAACTGAGGACTTTGTTATGGGAATAGAATTTTCTCCAAGCTTAACATTAGAAAGATCAACTATAACTCTGATATCATTTTGAGTTATTTCTCTTAAAATTCTCTCTCTTGCAGAGATGGAAACGCTTATCTTTTTAACACTTTGTTTTAGAACTTCCATCTCCGAAGGAGTGTTTTTAAACTCCAAGGGTACTTCTAAAGACGTTTCTGTTTGTCCTTTAAAAGTAACAAAAAACCATAAAAAAACTGCCAGAGCTATTGAAATAATTTTAATTGTAAGATTTTCTGTAAGCATATTTTTTAAAATTTTGTTCATTTTTTATCTCTTTCTGTTGTAAAAAGATTTGTAAGTCTCTGTCTAAGTTTTTCCATATCAAAATTGCTTTCAAGTTGCCCATGCACAGCAAGAGAGATAGATCCTGTTTCCTCTGAAATTATTACTGCCACTGCATCGGTTTCCTCTGTTATTCCAAGAGCAGCTCTATGCCTTGTTCCATAGGTTTTACTTAAATCTGCTCCTAACTTTATTGGCAAAAAGCATCCTGCTGCAAGAGCTTTATTGCCTTTTATTATTACTGCTCCGTCATGAATAGGGCTGGAAGGATGAAAAATGCTCATTAAAAGTTCTTTTGTAACCTTTGCATCAAGAGGCACTCCAATTTCAATATACTCTGAAAGACTCACATCTCTTTCAAAAACAATAAGAGCACCTATTTTTCTATTAGCAAGAGAGTGAGAAGCTTTAACAATTTCTTCTATAGTCTTCATTTCTTCTGCTGAGCTAAATCTATGAAAAAGTGGGGTCTCACCCATCTGTGCGAGAGCTTTTCTTATTTCAGGCTGAAAAAGAATTATGAGAACGATAACGATTTGAGTCCAAAAACTCTGAATAAGCCAATCAAGAGTATAAAGCTCTAAGAATCTTGAGATAAGAGAGAGAGTAAGAAGAACTCCAACTCCAACAAGCATTCTTGCAGCTCTAGTTCCTTTTACAAGAAGGAAGATTTTATATATGATATAAGAAACAATTACAATATCAATTAAGTCCTGCGGTCTTAATTGAGAAAGAAATCTATCCATCCTATGATATTGCCTCTTTATTTATCTTAATTTTAATTGGCATTTGCGATTTTATAGACTTTAAAAATGCTTTTATATAAATCTCATCTGATATATCATTAAGCCCTTTAGAAGAGGCTATTAACTGAAGTGTCTTACCAATTGTAATTTCTCTTTTTAGTGATGCTTCATATTGAGAAGGATTTAATCTGTTAAGTTTTAAAATTTGAAAATATATATCCTTTTGAAAGACGCCATTTCGCATAAATCTTGGATCGTTTATTATAGCATTCTGCACTTCTTTATCTGTTGCTTCAATATCATATTTTTTAGCAAGCCAAAGTAAAACCTCTTCATTAATTAAATCTTCAAGAACCTTCTCTTTAAGTCCCTTCTCCATTTCATCAGCTTTTTCTTTAAAAACCTCTCTGTAAAATCTTCTCATTTCTTCATAATTTCTCCAGAATCTTTCAGCATAAATCTTCTGACCATCAACTTCAGCTACATAATCAGCCTTTGGTTTATCTACAGTACCTACACCCCAAAAGACAAAAGTTATAATGACAAGAAAAAACAAAAAATAAAAATATTTTGCATTTTTTCTTAGTGTTTTTATCACAAATGCCTCCTTAAATAATTTAATAATATTTACTTTAAAAGAATTTTCAGGTATAAGGCAAGCTATGATATAATAAAAATGCTTAAATTTTATCATAAATGAGGTGAAAACATGCCTATATATGAATATAAGTGTAATAATTGCGGAGAAAATTTTGAAATTCTTGTCTTCGGGAATAAAAAAGTGGCATGCCCTAAGTGTAAATCTGAAGAAATAACAAAAAAGCTTTCATCTTTTTCGATGAAAGGAGTTCAGAAAGGTAATTCCGCTTGCTCTTCCTGTAAGTCCTCTTCTTGTAGCAGTTGTAAGTAATTTATGAAACTTTTTCACATCTTTTTTATACAAATCTAAATTAAAAATCAAAGAGGTAGAGTATGTCAAATATTCTAAAAGTAAATATCGAAGAAGAGATGAAAGTAAGCTATCTTGATTATGCAATGAGCGTAATCATAGGTAGAGCTCTTCCGGATGTAAGAGATGGCCTAAAGCCTGTTCAAAGAAGAATCCTCTATGCCATGTTTCGTGAAGGACTTCTTGCAGGAAAAAAATATTCAAAGTGTGCTGGAGTTGTTGGAGAGGTACTAAAAAAATATCATCCCCATGGCGATCAGGCGGTATACGATGCTTTAGTAAGGCTTGCCCAGGATTTCAATATGCGATATCCCCTTATAGATGGGCAAGGTAATTTTGGTTCTATTGATGGTGACCCACCTGCTGCATATCGTTATACAGAGGCAAGACTTACAAAAATAGCAGAGGAACTGCTTCAGGATATTGATAAAGAAACTGTTGCATTCTCACCTAATTTTGATGGCACCACCGAAGAACCACTTGTTTTACCAACAAGAATTCCCAATCTGCTAATAAACGGTTCTTCTGGTATTGCAGTAGGTATGGCAACTAACATTCCTCCACATAATTTGAGTGAAATTATAGATGCTTTATTACTTCTGCTTGAAAATCCTCAGGTTACAATTGAAGAGTTAATGGACAAAGTAAAGGGGCCAGATTTCCCAACGGGAGGCATAATATATGGAATAGATGGAATTAAAGACCTTTATCTTACAGGCCGAGGATTAATTAAGTTAAGAGCAAAGGTCAAAATTGAAAAAGAAGCACGAGGTAAAAAAGCAAAAGAAGTATCACTTTTTGAAACTGAACCAGAAGGAAAAGCACTTAAGGAAAGGATAGTAATCACTGAAGTTCCCTATCAAGTAAATAAGGCAAGGCTAATAGAGAAAATAGCTGAACTTGTCAGAGAAAAAAGAATAGAGGGAATAACAGAGATAAGAGATGAATCAAACAGAGAAGGCATAAGAGTTGTTCTTGAAATAAAAAAAGGTGAAATGCCTCAGGTTATTCTCAATAACCTCTATAAGCATACTCAAATGGAAACCACCTTTGGCGGAATAATGCTTTCTATTGTAGATGGTCAACCGAGAATTTTAAATCTAAAAGAGATGCTTGATGAGTTTCTCAAACACAGAAAAGATGTAGTAATTAAAAGAACTGCCTTTGAGCTAAGAAAAGCAGAACATCAAGCTCATATACTCCTTGGACTTAAAATAGCTGTAGAAAATCTTGATGAAGTAATTTCTATTATAAGAAGTTCTAAAAATCCTGAAGAAGCAAAACTCAGACTCATGAATAGATTTCCTCTTACTGAAATTCAAGCAGGGGCAATTTTAGATATGAGACTTCACAGACTTACAGGACTTGAGAGAGAAAAAATAATACAAGACTATGAGACAATTTTAAAAGAAATTGAAAAACTCAGAGCAATCCTTGAAAGTGAAGAACTTGTAAGACAAATTATTAAAGATGAACTTATGGAGATAAAAGAAAAGTATGGAGACAGCAGAAGAACACAGATTATGTCAGAAACAAAGGAAATAAGCATCGAGGACCTCATAGCAGAAGAGGATATGGTCATCACTCTAACTCACCTTGGATATATAAAAAGAACCTCTCTTAACGATTATAGAAGTCAAAAAAGAGGTGGCAAAGGACTGACACCAATGGAAACAGTTTCTGAAGACTATCTTGAGACAGTTTTAATTGGTTCAACCCATGATCACATACTTTTTTTCAGTAACTTTGGAAGAGTCTATTGTCTAAAGGTTCATCAAATTCCAGAGGCTGGAAGAATCTCAAAGGGAAAAGCTATAGTTAATCTACTACCTCTTCAGGAAGGCGAAAAAGTTACAACAGCTCTCGTATGTAGAGACCTTGAAGAAGGCTTTTTAACCATGTTTACTAAAAGGGGGCTTGTAAAGAAAACCTCTCTTGAAGAATTCAGAAACATTCGTAGTAAAGGGGTAATTGCCATTGATCTTGAAGAAGATGATGAACTTATATCCGTAAGAAAAACAAGTGGGCATAGTCATCTAATTATTGCAACCAAAAGAGGTATGTCAATAAGGTTTGATGAGAAAGATGTCAGACCCATGGGACGTTCTGCAAAGGGTGTGATAGGAATCAGGCTTTCTCGAGAAGATGAAGTTGTCTCAGGCGATATAGTATCAGAAAACTCCTTTGTGTTCACCATATCAGAAAATGGAATAGGCAAGAGAACGCCAATTGATGAATATCCTTTGCAGAGAAGAGCAGGTGTAGGAGTCATAAATATGAAATTAAGTGATAAAACAGGAACTGTCGTGGCTTCCATGCAAGTTATGGAAGATGAAGAAATTATACTTTGCAGTAGCAGTAAAATGATACGAATTAAAGTCTCCAATATCCCCTCCCAAGGCAGAAATACTATGGGAGTAAGACTTATTGATCTATCTCCACAGGATGTTGTTGTAAGCGCTGGTAGAATATTAGAGGAGGACAAAGATGTCAATATATAACCTTGAGTATTTTTTTAACCCCAAAAGAATAGCAGTTATTGGAGCAGATGACAAGCCTGGCACAGTAGGCTATACAGTTTTCAGAAATCTTATAGGAGAAGGATACAGAGGTATAGTTTATCCAGTTAATTCAAGGTATGATTCTGTTCAAGGAGTAGAAGCCTACAAGTCGTTAAGCAATATATCGAAAGACATAGATCTTGTTATTATCTCAAAAGATTGTGATCCAAGTATCATTGAAACTCTTGAAGAATGCGGACAAAAAGGTGTAAAAGGTGTGATTTTATTATGCCCAGATTTCCGCACAAAAGTTAAAGAAGCCGCGCAGTTAGAAGAAAAGATTGAAGAAATACATAGAAGATATGGATTTCGTCTTTTAGGACCTAATACACTTGGTTTTATAAGACCTGGGCTTAATATAAATGCAAGTCTGTTCAGGAGAAAATTAACAAAAGGTAATATTGCCCTTATAGTTCAGAGTGCTACATTATCAGTTGCTCTCTTAGATAGAGCAGTTGACAAAAACATAGGTTTTAGCTATTTTGTCTCACTGGGTTCTGATATAGATATAGATATTGCAGATCTCATTGATTTTTTTGGTGTTGATCCTTCCACAAGAGCCATTGTGGTATACATGCAGTCCATAAAAAATGGCCGTAAATTTATGACTTCAGCACGTTCCTTTGCCTTTACAAAACCTATAGTTATAGTAAAATCTGGAAAGTTTGTAGAATCTCTTGAAATCGCTCTTACCCACTCAGGACTCCTTGCAGGTGAAGACAAAGTTTATGATGCCGCATTTAAAAGGGCTGGCGCTGTAAGAGTTGATGAAACCCTCGATATGTTTTATATAACTGAAACTCTATCAAAACAAAGAAGGCCAAGAGGTAAAAAATTAGCTATTATTACAAATGCAGGAGCTCCTGCAGTAACTGCTGTTGATAGCCTCCTTAAGCTTGGAGGGGAATTAGCAACTTTCTCTGAAGAGATAAAAAAAGAATTGGAAGGTAATGTGCCTATCCGTTTTATAAGAAATCCCCTCGATCTTGTTTCTGATGCAAGTCCTACCGATTATGAAAAGGCACTGCGAATAATACTCAAAGATAAAAATGTAGACGCTGTACTTGTCATGTTAACTCCCTCCTTAGGTGCATCTTCAGAGCAAACAGCAGAAGTTGTAGCGAAGATAGCAAAAGAAAATCCTTATAAACCAATACTTACAAACTGGATGGGAGCAGAGCTTGTAAAGGAAGGAAGAGAAATTTTAAACAATTATGGAATCCCTACTTTTGTAACTCCTGAACAAGCTGTAAGAACATTTATGTACATGTACCTTTACGATTTTAATCTTAAGTTACTTCTTGAAACACCTCAAACTATATTACAAAACATACAGTTTGAAACAGCAAAGGCTGAAAAAATAATCGAAAATGCCATAAATGAAGGAAGATCTATTCTTACATTCTTTGAAGCATCTGAAATTCTCAATGCCTATGGAATCCCTGTAATTCTTACAAAAAAGGCTGACAATCTTGATGAATTAAAAAAAGCAATTGCAGAAATTGGTTATCCAATAGTCCTTAAAATAGATACTCCCAAGATAATACATAAATTTAAAAAAGGTGGAGTTATTCTTGATATAAGAGATGAACTTGAGGCAATTGAGGGCTTTAAATGGCTTAAAAAAGTTGCCGAAGAGCACGGAGATTCCTCAGCTTCTGTAATTGTCCAGCCCATGGTTATCACATATGGCTATGAAATTGCCTTAGGAGCAAAGAAGGATCCCACCTTTGGTTCGGTGGTTCTATTTGGAACAGGTGGTAATCTTTTAGAAGCCCTTGAAGATTATTCAATAGGACTACCTCCTTTGAATCAGACTCTTGCTAAAAGATTAATGGAAGAAACAAAAATTTATAGATATTTATGTAAATACCCTTATTACGAAGATGTTTTAAAGAGACTTGAAGAAACAGTAGTAAGATTCTCCTATCTCATATCAGATTTTCCTCAGATAAAAGAGTTTGATATAAATCCTCTATTTATTACCGATTCAGAAATTTTTGCACTTGACTGTAGCATCATACTTGATAAAACTGCACCAAAGAAAAAGGCTATTGTAAAAGGTGAGTTTTGCCCTCCTCATTTAAGTATCTGTCCCTATCCCGTACATTTGTATAAAGAAGTTGAGCTAAAAGATGGTTCAAAGGCAATTGTTAGACCTATAAAGGCAGAAGACGAAACTCTTATTGCTAATCTTCTTGGTAGATGTTCTGAAAGAACTATAAGTTTGAGATTTTTCCAAAGAGCAATTGACCTTAGGCATGAAAATCTTGTTAAATTCTGTCAGGTTGACTATGATAGAAACTTAGCTTTTGTCTGTGTAGTAAAAGATGGAGATGAAGAAAAAATAATTGGTGATGTTAGAGTATCCCGTGATCCTGATGGAATAGACGCAGATATGGCTATACTTGTAGAAGACGCTTGGCAAGGTAAGGGTGTTGGAAAAGTCCTTTGCAAATATGCCATCGAAGTAGCGAGAGATTTGGGAGTAAAAAGAATATGGATGGATATTTTGAGAATTAATACTTATATGCTTGAACTGGCTGAAAGATTGGGCTTTATAAGACATAATGTGGAAGATGATAGTGTTAAAGTTTTGCTAAATCTTGAAAGTAATTCATGAGTGAAAGACTCTTAATATCAGATGGAGATATCAATTTAAGAAATAGTCTAAGCAACTATTTACAAAAAGAAGGTTTTAATGTTGATTGTGCATCAAATTTCCAACAGGCTTTAAATATTTATGCCTCCTATCTTCATGATTTTGCCATTATTGAAATAGAACTCCCAGATGGAGATGGCATAGAGTTGGCAAGTAAAATTAAAAGTTTAAATCCTAAAGTAAAAATAATTTTAACCACATCCTATCCATCTGTAAGTTCAGCATTAAAAGCTTTAAAACTAAAAGTTGATGATTTTTTAATAAAACCCTTTGTTTATGACGAAATAAAAGCCTCTTTAAAGGAACTTTTAGGGGAAAAAGCTGAAAAGGAAGAACAAAGAGAAAAAATAACATTCTATAGGGATAACGAAGAAATCTCACCAATAATTGGTGAATCTGCTGAAATAAAACAGATTTTTGAAAAGATAAAAAAAATCGCCAATACTCCTACAAATGTCTTAATTCTTGGTGAAACAGGAACAGGCAAGGAGCTCTTTGCAAAAGCAATTCATGAGTCAAGTTATAGAAAGAAAAAGCCTTTTGTGGCAATCAACTGTGCAAGCCTTCCTGAAAATCTTCTTGAAAGTGAACTTTTTGGTTTTGTTAAGGGAGCCTTTACGGGTGCCACTTCGGATAAAAAAGGGCTTCTTGAAATAGCAGACGGAGGAACAGTCTTTCTTGATGAAATCGGAGACTTACCTCTAAGCCTTCAAGCAAAGCTTTTAAGGGTCTTGGAAGACATGGAAATTCGTCCTCTTGGTAGTGTTACAAGCAAAAAAGTTGATCTCAGATTTATATCTGCTACTAATAAGAACTTAATTGAAGCTGTAAAAGAAGGAAGATTTAGAGAAGACCTATTTTTTAGGTTGAATGTGATTTCCTTAAGCATACCTCCTTTAAGAGAAAGAGGCAAAGATATTGAGATTCTTGCTAATCATTTTATGCGTAAATTTGCAATAAGGATGGGTAAAAATTTAAAAAAAATAGATCCTCAAGTTATAAAACTTCTATATAAACATCCTTGGCCAGGTAATATAAGGGAATTGCAAAATGTTATTGAACAAGCAGTTGTCTTCTGTGAAGGGGATACGATAACACCTGGAGACCTTCCAGAATATATACAGCATCAAGAGAAATTTTTTGATAAAACGAAGGAAATACCTGCTCTTTCAATTGAGGATTATACAAAAGAATTTATCCTAAAATATCAATCTATTTATACAGAACAGGAACTTGCTGAAATGCTTGGAATTACAAGAAAAGCGCTATGGGAGAAAAGAAAAAAATGGGGAATTCCTCGTTCTTCCTAAACTCTAAAACTATAATAAATTCTTATCTATAATTCAATTTATTTTATTTTAATTTATATAAAATTTTAGTTTATAATCCCTTTATTTTACGTATTTTTTAATGGAGGTATTTGATTGGAAACTTTAAAAGTTTTTGGAATAAAAGCAGAAAACGGTAGATGGTTCTACGTATTTTTTGGACTCACAATAAATATTTGTCTCGGTGCCATTTATGCATTCAGTATTTTTAGACCTCCTCTTGAAAAACTTTGGAGTATAACCGCAACAGAAAGTGGATTACCATTTATGATATTCTTAGCCATGTTTGCTTTTGCCATGCCATTTGCAGGAAATTTAATGCAAAAATGGGGACCAAGAAACACTATGTTTTTAGGTGGGATTTTAGTCGGAATAGGATGGATTGCTGCCTCATTTTCACAAAATATTAATAGCCTAACTTTGTTATACGGAGTAATAGGTGGAACTGGAGTTGGTATAATGTACGGTGTTCCTATCGCAACTTCTGCAAAATGGTTTCCTGACAAAGGTGGTTTAGCAATTGGTTTAACAGTTGGTGGATTCGGGCTTTCTGCTTTAATAATTGCTCCTATAATAAAGGGATTAATAGATTCTGTGGGACCGCTAAGTACGTTCTTATATTTAGGAATAGCTTTTTTAATAATACTTATAATTCTCTCTATTCCCTATAAATTCCCTCCTGAAGGATGGAAGCCTCTTGGTTTTGTTGCAAAGACTTCTTCTAACAGTACTTCAGTTACGATAGAAATTGACAGAGAGGAGATGGTAAAAACTGGTTCCTTTTGGGCTTTATGGTTAACCTATACAATAGGTTGTTTTGCTGGATTAATGGCCATTGGAATTTCAGCGCCTGCGGGAAAGGAAGTTGGTTTAACAACTGAAACAGCAGCTCTTGCTGTCTCCTTGTATGCAATTTTTAATTTCTTAGGTAGGCCCTTTTTTGGATGGTTGACGGATAAAATAAAACCAAGGGCTACTATAATTTTGTCTTTTATCATAATCGCAACTGCTTCCTTATTAATATATGGAGTTCGAGAAAAAATTATATTTATTATTGGATTCTGTTTACTATGGTTAAATCTTGGTGGATGGCTGGCAATTGCTCCGACGGCAACAAAAATTTTCTACGGAACTAAATTTTATGGAAAAAACTATGGGCTCGTATTCACAGCTTACGGAACTGGAGCAATCACAGGAGTTTTAATTTCAGGACAGATAAAAGATTTAACAGGCTCCTATTTCTCTATTTTTCCTTTTGTTGCTGTATGCTGTCTTGCAGGTATGATTATCGCATTTCTCTTTCTAAAACAACAAAAAAGAAAATAATCTTTCTTTGTCACTTTTTTTCTTATTATTTTTACTTTATGTAACAATTCTATTTTTCCATAGCAACTAAAATATCCTTATTTTTCAAAGCATTTTTTATTGGCATGTTATTTGAATAATCCATGTTTATGTTTAATTTTTTCAAAAAAAACAAGATAGAGCCAAAACTTCTTAAGAAGAAAGAATTTGTTGTACTTGACACTGAGCTTACAGGATTAAGTGAGAGGAATGACAGTATTATCTCAATCGGAGCAATCATAATGAAGGAAAGAAGTATTTTAATTGGAGATATTTTTTACAGAGTGCTTAATCCTCATTGCAAACCA
>JAOAGB010000067.1 GCA_026415995.1 Thermodesulfovibrio sp.
CCGAGAATGCTGTTACGATATCTTATCTTAATTTCTTTTTTTGTAAGCGTAACGATTAAATCTATATAATATCTTATTGTCCTTGACATAAATCTATTTATATTAGCAGAGATAACAAAATATTTACCATTATTATAAGATGAGCTATTTAGAATATTGGTTAAAATAAGAGAGTTTTAATAATTTAGACAAATTCTACTTTAAAATGTGGTATTATATTAAAAATTAAATAAAAAGGGGATTCTAAAATAGAACGATATTATCTTAAAGAAACTTTAATACAAAATAATAAAGATTTATCAGAGATAAGGTCTATTAATATTAAAGGGAAGAGAATTTTTGACCTTTTATTTACTCTGACTTTTCTTCCAATAATAATTTTATTTTTTACCTGTATAGCTTTGGTTATAAAAGTTACCTCTTCAGGTCCTATAATTTTTACTCAACAGAGAGTAGGGAAAAATGGAAAGCTTTTTAAAATTTATAAATTTAGAACTATGCACTGTGATGCTGAAAAAAAACTTAAAAAAATTCTTAAAATTGATCCTCAGGCTCATAAAGAGTGGCAAGAAAAAAGAAAATTAAAAAATGATCCAAGAATTACGAAGATAGGAAGAATTTTAAGAAAAACCTCATTAGATGAACTTCCTCAATTTATAAATGTTATTAAAGGCGAAATGAGTATAGTTGGTCCAAGACCATATTTGCCATCAGAAATTAGAGATTTAGATAACTTTTCTGATATAATCCTTTCCGTTTCACCTGGCATTACAGGACTTTGGCAGGTTAACGGAAGAAGCAATACCACTTTTCAAGAAAGAGTTTTGCTTGACTGTCAATATGTAAATCAACTTAGCCTTACCCTTGACCTCAAAATTATCATTAAAACAGTAAAAGTAGTCCTTAAGGGTGAGGGAGCTTACTAAAATTTTAAAAAATTTTTTAATTTTGTTAAAAAATACTTGACATTATACAAAAAATTTGGTATTGTTTACACAAAACCTTATTTTATCAACCTAAAAGGAGGGGAGTAACATGACAAAGGCAGATTTAATTGGAAAGGTCGCCAGCAAAGCAGAATTGACAAAGGCAGAAGCTGCAAAAGCTCTCGATGCAACTATTGAGGCCATTAAGGAAGCACTGAAAAAAGGTGAGAAAGTAACACTTGTAGGTTTTGGAAGTTTCTATGTTACCAAGAGAAAAGCAAGAAAGGGAAGAAACCCAAGAACAGGGCAGGAGATTAAAATTCCAGCAACAAAAATACCTAAGTTTTCTGCAGGCAAATCATTAAAAGACGCAGTAAAATAATTTTTATTTAAAGTTAGGGGGGAACTAATCCCCCCTAAAATATTTGAATTAATAAAAATGTGATAGAGAAAGATAACCTTTTTCTGAAATTAGTTTTTCCAGATAAAGCTCCTACAAAAGGACAAATAAAAAATCTCATTTTAAAAACATCTGATCTTTTTACCTTTAAAAATGCTTTTAGGCCATCCGATTATATGCATAATGAAGACTTTCTGAAAGGCTACATACTCTATTTTGTTCCTGTTAATGTCTCTAAACATTACAGTGTTTTCAAGGAATTATTTCGCCATCCTGTTTTTATACATAAAAGAGAGTTAAAAATTTTGGATATTGGCTGCGGTCCTTCACCTGTCCTATTATCATTATTTGATCTAATGGAGAAAAATGTAATTCATTTAGAACACATAAGATACATAGGGATTGAGTCAGAAGAAAGGGCAATTTCCATCGCAGAAAAACTAATAAGGGAATTAAAACCTGAAAAGTTAAATTTGAAATATGATTTTATAAGAGCAGATGCCTCAGATTTAAAAATATATCAAAATTTGAGAAAGATAAAGCCAGATATAATTTTCTTTTCAAATTCTCTTGGTGAGATGTTTGAAAAAGGCGAAATAAAGTTGGAAGATTTTATAGATTTAATGAAGTCCTTTTCATATAAAAATTCAGAGCTTACCCTTATCATAATTGAACCAGGGACAAAGCAAGCCTCTATGAGGCTTCATAGATTGAGGGATTCTCTAATAGAAGAGATTGGTTTTTATCCTTTTAGCCCATGCCTTAATGACCTTCCCTGTTCCGCACTTAAAGCGAAGAATTGGTGTTATGAGGAGAGAACCTGGAAGTCACCTACCTATTTAAATTTCTTAAGTTCCTTAGGCCTTCAGATAAAATATCTTAAGTTTAGTTATATTGTTCTGAGAAAAGACAGGTCAAACATTAAAGATACCTTCGAGAATGGGGAAGAAATAATAAAAAATACAAGTCATTTGCTTAATGAAAAAGGTAAAAGTAGACTCTGGGCGTGTTGGAAAGGTGAGTTGATTGATATGGAAAAATTAAAGAGGGATTTTCGTGAAGCAGAAGAGTGGCTTAAAATTAAAAAAGGTGACTATTTTTCAATAGATAAATATATAGCTCTATCAAATAGAAAGGTGAGGATCCCAAAGGACTGCAAAATTAAAATTTTATATTCACCCTAATATCGCACTTCCTGTAAATCTTATTTAAACTCTGCTTGCGATGTTTCTAAAAGTATTAATAGAAAAATTGGATGATATATCTTATGGCAAGATAGATTATGAGAATACTAAGAACCAGTTTAATATAACGTTGAGGGACATGTTTTTGAGCTCTTGCTCCTAAATAAATTCCTACCATACCCCCTATTCCAAAGAGGAAACCGAGTAACCAATCTGGGCTTGTTTGTAACCCTCCAGAGGGAAGCACAGCATAATAGAAAACTCCAAAGACAGAGGCTGTAAATGTTCCAAGGAGGCATGCTCCTGCAATGCTATGAACAGGAAGTTTAAAAAATGTGACCAAAAAAGGTGACATCATTGCTCCTCCACCGATACCGTAAGTACCACCAATTATTCCGATGATGAAAGCTAAGGTAAAGACCCCGATTGTGCTAAAAGAAAATCTTTCTCCCCAGAATTCATACTCAGTTTTTTTAAGTGAAAAGGATATTGTTTTTACTGTAGCTTCCTTTGAAAGTTTCTGTTCAAACTTCTTTGCCTGTGCTGTTTTTTTCTTTTTTAAAACATCAAGAAAGAGTCTCACACCAATATACAGAAGAACAAGTCCTACGAAAAACTTAAAAGATTTAGGGTCTGGTAAAATTTTTATCCTTATATAATAACCCAAAATTATTCCTGGCACCGTACCAGCAACAATTACCCAAGCAAGAGGCCATGCCATTCTTCCTTCTTTTAAATATCTATATACACCAGAAGGGATTGCTACTACATTAAAAATAAAGTTAGTACCGCTCACCCCGGGTGAGGTATAGTTTAGAACACTTACTTGGAAAGGTAAAAGTAAAAAGGCTCCTGAAACACCACCCATTGAAGTAAAAAAGGAAACAACAAGAGCAACAAGAGGAGGTATTAGAATGTTTGTAGTAACTCCTGATACAGGAAAAGTATATGTAAGGAAATCTAACATGATTGAATTATATTAGATTTCCTTACATGGTGCAAATTAAATTTTCTAATTGTTATATAAATTTATTTTGAAGTGAGTTCCTCAATAATTATATTTCTTATTTTATCTTCGCTTGGAAGGGGAAATCCTGAATGTTTAAGTTTCCCGTTAATTAAAATTCCTGGTGTAAGCTGTGTATATTTAAAAATTTCTTTCATATCCTTAATGTGGCTAATGTCAGCCTGAATTCCGAGTTGGGAAACAACTTTTTTAACTGTTTCTTCAACTTTGTTACAATTAGCACAACCTGGTCCGAGAATTTTTATTTCCATCTTAACCTCCTATAAAAATTTTTTTATTCATTTTGTCATAATTTTAGAAACTTTGCCAAATCTTCTTTTTCTTTTATTGGCTCAAACAGCTTTTCTCCAATTGATGGAATTATACAGTCTCCTTCATTTCCTCTGTGAGCTATAACTGTAAAAGGTGTTATTTGATGAATTGCTGCCTTTCCGATAGGTGAATCTGTGTTTGCGTAGAAATTCAGCGTAAGCAGGTCAAAGTAGGTGATAATTGCTTTCACATAATAGGGAGAAAGATAGGCTGAAGCATTATTTGAAAAGGATTTCAAAGCTATGGTGGCAATGTTTATAAATCTTTCATCTTTCATTATAGCGTGTAATTTTAATAAATTTATAATCATTATGGAATTTGAAGAAGGATAGGGTGTATCATATATATTTTTTTGCCTTATTGATAAAATTTCTTCAGGTGAGTCATAGAATCCTCCATTATTTTCATCCCATAAATTTTCTAAGGCTAAATCCATAAGATTAATGGCTCTATCAATATGTATTTTTTGTCCAGTTACTTCATAGGCAGAGATAAGAGCTGAAATCATATAGGCATAATCATCTATTAAAGCAGGTGTTTCGTTAATTGTTCTATAGAAAACTCTGTCTCTTAACAATGTTAAGTATGTGTTATCAAGTGCAGTGATAGCCATTTTTAACAATTCTTTATCCCTTAGCATTCTCCAAGCAGTTATAAAAGCTTCTGAACAAATACCATTAACACAGGCATAAACTTCTACATCTACTTGAGGTGAGGGGGATTTTTTTCTTTTCAAGATTAATCTATCTTTTAATTGTTTTATCAACTCTCTATCTCTTCCTATAAGGATAAACCTTCCATCAATCATGGCATTTCCATCTACCAGTGTAATAGTCATGTCCGATACTTCACTTAATTCAGATTCCTCCCATGTATAATAGACATTATCGGCATACTGACTTGCACAAAAAAAGCCTTGTTCAGATATTAAATTTTTTTTCATGTAATCAATTGTTTCAATGGCTATTGCTCTATAAAAATCATCTTTAAGGATACTATAGGCATAGAGAAAGTTTATAATATGCCAGGCATTGTCAATGGCAATTTTTTCAAAATGAGGAATTTTCCATTCTTTGTCATTGCAGTAGCGATGAAAGCCTCCTTCCAGATTATCATATAGTCCTCCAGTTACCATTCCCTTGAGAGTTTTTTCAATGGCAGTTAAAACCCAAGGCTTTGGTCTTATCCAATATTTCCATAGAAGAAGATCAATGTGTGCAAAAGGAGGAAATTTAGGGGTTTTCTTAAAACCTCCATATTCAAAATCCATTTCTTTTATAATATCTTCCTCAGGATTGTGAATAAGCTCCTCTCTAATTTCCGAAGGAGCAATGGCAATAGGCTTTATGGCATCCATGATAACTTGAGACCTTGTAGCAATTTTATCTTTATTTGTATTAAATAATTCTAATGCCTTGTTTATCATGGTGATAAAATAATCTTTATGTTCATCAGCCTTGTAGGTTATTCCAGAAAAAGGTTTCCCGTCATGATTTAGTATTAGATTGAGTGGCCACCCACTTCCTTGCCCGATAATGTATGAAGCTTTTTGGTATATTGAATCTATATCAGGTCTTTCATCACGATTAACAAGAATGGGAATAAAGTTTTTATTTATGATTTCAGCTATTTGGGGATCATTGAGGATGTTTTCAGCCATTTTTTTGCAATAGACACTCCATTTTGCAAAAATATGAAGAAATACTGCCTTATTTTCCATTTCAGCCTTTTTAAAGGATTCCTTGCTGTAGGGTAGCCATTCAATCATTTTTTACTCCTTTAATTTTTTATTTTTTGCCTTTTCAATAAATTTTTTTACAAGTTCGTGATCCTTTTTGCCTTTGTATATTTCAACACCACTTGAAACATCAACGGCATATGGTTTAACTTTTCTAATTGCCTCTTCTATGTTAAATATGTTTAATCCACCTGAAAGAATGATCTTTCCAAATTTTTTTGCTTTCTTCGCAATTTCCCAGTTAAAGGTTTGTCCAGTGCCACCGTATTCGGTGCTACTAAAGGTATCAAGCAAAAAAGCTGAAACCTTATATTGAGGAATTTTTTCTTCTAAAGAATTTCCATCAGCAAGCTTGCCTGTGTTATCCAGTCTAAATGCTTTTATGATTCTTGAAAAATTTTTACAAGACTCCGGTGATTCATCTCCGTGCAGTTGTACTGTATCAATTCCTGTGAGTGATATAATTTTTTTTATTTTATCTGTGGATTCATTAACAAAAACTCCTACGGCATTAACAAAAGGAGGAATGAAATGTATTATCTCTGCTGCCTTTTCTGGTGATATATATCTTGGACTTTTTTTATAAAAAACAAATCCGATAGCATCTGCGCCACATTCTATAGCCCATAGGGCATCCTCTAAATTTGTAATACCACAGATTTTTACCCGTACCATTTATACTTTAAGTAAAACCATGTTTGATTTTTCATCGAATTGCCTTGTTACAGTAACATCAAGGATTTCCATCATTATTGCCTCAAGGATAAGAAAAACTCGAGGATTATCTCTAAGACACCCCATTTTGACAACGTCTTCTCTACCATAGACTCCATGGAGATGCACTTTCGGTTCGTTCTTAAACCAGAAGATTGTGCCAATACCTAATATTTCATTGTTACCGACTATTTCTCTCCACATAGGAACAGGAGGAAGTTCATCTTTTTCAGGACCTACGACAAATCTACCTTCCTTAAGCCCTCCTATAAGCCAGAAGACTCCAGCATGGATTTTTTCTCTTTTAGCTAATTCTGTTAACTCCTCTAAAGGATTTTCTCCATCGTCAAACTTAACTACAAAAACTCTGCCATTTCTTCCTGACTGATATTTCATTTAATCCTCCAGGTTTCTATACTATTGTACACCATCTGAGGTGTAATTTCTTTCATGCATTTAAGGTCAGGACAATATTTCCTAAAACAGGGACTACAGGATAGGGGAGATTTGATTACTAAATGTCCCTCTCCAAAGGGACCTGTTCTTTCAGGAGAGGTGGGTCCAAATAGAGATACAACTTTTTTATCACAGGCTACAGCAAGATGCATAGTACCTGTGTCTGGTGTTATAACAAAAAGAGATTTTTTTAAAAGAGCAATCAATTCCTTAAGTGTTGTTTTTCCCGCCAGAGATTTTGCTTTGCCATTTGAGTGTTCTTCAATATAAAGTGCTATATTTTCATCAGCTTTTGAACCTACTACAATAAAATTATAGGGTAGCATATTTATCAGTTCAACAAAATAGGAGGGCAGCCAATTTTTCGCTTGCCATCTTGCTGAGGGAATTATTACAACATAATTATCAAAATTTTTTAACCAGTTTGGTTCTTTTTCTTGGGGAAGGGGAAACTTAATTGATTTGATAGTACAGCCTAAGATTTTAGCCATTTCAAGATATCTTAAAACAGCGTGTAAATTGACAGAAGATGATACAGTTTTATTATAAAAGATATAGCTAAACTCTCTTGCTTCCTTGAATCCTAATCTAATATTAGCTCCACTTAAGGCTGTAATGATTCCACTTCTTAGAAGTCCTTGAAGATCTACAACTATGGGATACTTTTCTTTTTTTAAATTCTTACTCAAACTTGATAGTTCCTTCAATGTTTTCGGGATATTTTTAATACTTTTCCACTTGTTTTTATCGATAACAATAACTTTTTCAACAAGCGGATGTTCTGTAAGAAGGTCTTCAAAACCTTTTGCTACAATCCAGTGAATTTTAATTTCCGGAAAATTTTCCTTTACAGAATTCAAAAAAGCTAAAGAATGAACAATATCTCCAAGAGAACTTGGCTTTATAACGAGAAGTTTTTCAATGTCCTTTAACATTAACATCCTCTTTGATTATTTCCACTATCTCTTTCAAGCTTTTTGCTTCTTTACCCATTAAAATACCCCTTGCTCCAATCATCTGAGCCAACTGCATATCTATCTCTTTGTCACCGACCACATACGATTTTTTGAAGTCTATTTTGTATTTGTATCTGGCGATTATTGGCATTCCTGGATTTGGTTTTCTACAAAAACAATTGTCATCGGGATGATGGGGGCAATACAAGAAATCATCAAAGCCGTATTTTTCTATAAAAAGCCGATTAACATCCTGTACAAATTCTTCCTGTATAACTCCTCTTGCAATACCTGACTGATTTGTTACACCTATGAGCAAAAATCCCAAGTCCTTAAGCTCTTTTAAGGTTTCCATATGGGGAAAAATTTCAAAATCTTCCCATTTATTAAGATAGTTCGCGTCTTTACAAAGGGTTCCGTCTCTATCAAAGAAAATCGCTTTTTTCCCTGGTATAATATCTAAAATAGCATTCCATACATCATCTACTTCAATTGATTTCATACATTTTATATGATCACATTTATTTTTAAAACAGGGACTGCAACTTACATTTGCCTTTATCACATTTCCTGCAAAACGGGGTGGACCAGTTAATTCAGGCGAAGTAGAGCCAAAAATTGATACAAGGGGAATGCCAAGTGCGTAACCAAGATGCATTATTCCAGAGTCATTACAGAGTAAAAGATCACACTCAGAAAGAAGCTTGATCAAATCAGACAGTGAAGTTTTTCCTGTTAAATCGAAGACTTTATCTTTTAGTTTTTCATTTTCATTAATATTGAAATCTAATCCTTCTCCTTTTTGTCCAAAAATTACTACACTACCATATTTTGCTGTAAATTTTTTGATTATCTCGATAAACTTGAACATTTCCCATTTTTTTGTATTTCCGTATTTTGCACCAGGTGCTACTGCTATAATAGGTCTCTTAAGTTCTCTTAACTCTTTTCTTGCTGAAATTCTGTCCTCTATGGGAAGATTGAGCCAAGGATATTCGGGAGATAAAGAGGGATTAAATCTCTTCGGGATCTCGAAAAAATAATCTATATGATGAATTTTTCTATCTTCTTCATTATATGGCACAGGATGGGTAAGAAGAAAATGTCTACAATCTCTATCCCAGCCTATTCTTTCTGGAATCCCTGCAAGATAAACCAAAAGGGCAGCATCCAGAGCATTTTGAAGAAGATAGGCTCTTTTAAACTGTTTTTCCTTTAACATTTTTATTGTTTTAATTTTTCCCTTTAGCCCATCTTCGTAAATAATTATTTCATCTATTGATTTTTCAAATTCAAAAAGTTGAGCAACTCTCCTTTTAGCTAAAATAGAAATTTTTGCATCTTGATGAAGTTTCCTTATTCCTCTTATGGCTGGTAGGCTCATTACAGCGTCACCAAGCCAGTTGACAGCTCGAATTAATATATTCATGTTTGTATTTTAAGCTTATTGTCTATTGCCTTGCAAATGGTATAATTAAAAAATGTGCCCAAGAACTTATTTAAAATTAGGGGACAAGGTTAGACATATTAATTATGCCCTTTGGGGAATAGGAGAAGTTATAGAAGAGAGAAATTCGACCCTTCCAGGAGGACTTTGTCTTGTAAGAATTATTTTTGAAGATGGCACAGAAAGATCATTTATAAATAACTTAGACCACGAAATGTGTTGTTATTACACAGGTATAAGACTTATTGAGGAATGCAGTCTCTGGGAGACATAGGTGTCATTTCTAAAAACAGAGGCTCTATATAAGACCTTCAAAATAAAAAAATTCTTAATTCCAGCAGTAGAAAATCTTAACATGGAGATAGATTCAACTGATTTTTTTGCTTTAGTAGGTGAAAGTGGTTCAGGCAAATCAACAGTGGTAAGGCTTATTCTTAGATTAATAAAACCAGATAGTGGAAAAATAATTTTTAAAGACAAAAATCTTTGGGAGATGAGTAAGGAAGATTTGAAGTTATTTCACCAATCTATAGGCGTAGTATTTCAAGACCCTTATGCATCTTTAAATCCAAGAATGAAGGTTTACTCAATCGTAGAGGAGCCATTAAAAATTCATAAAAAATTTACTCCTGAGGAGACAGAATCAATAATAAATAGGATATTCAGCGAATTAGGTCTTGATAAGGATTTGTTAAATAGATATCCCCATCAACTTAGCGGAGGACAACGGCAAAGAGTAGCGATAGCAAGGGCCTTAATTCTGGAACCTGAAATTTTATTAGCCGATGAACCTCTCTCTGCTTTGGACATTTCCCTACAAGCATCTATTCTAAATCAGTTAATACAGATTAGGGAAAAAAGAAATCTTGGCATTTTACTGATAACTCATGACCTTAATATTGTTAGGGCAGTGAGTAATAGAATAGGCGTGATGCATTTAGGGAGAATTGTTGAAGAAGCAGAAACAAAGGAGATATTCAAAGAGCCCATGCATCCTTATACCAAAATTCTTATTAATAGTATACCAGGCTATCACAGAAGAGACAGAACGAAAGTTCCTCAAATTTCAACTGAAGACAGAAATTCATGGATATTGAAAGGATGTAGATTTTATAACAGATGTCAATACAGAATGGATATATGTAGAGAAAATATCCCAGAATTAAAAGATATAAATGGAAGGAAGGTTAGATGTTTCTTATATTAAGTTCTAAAATTTTTTAAATAAAGCCTTTTAATAAAAATAATTCTTTCATAATGATTAACAATAGGCTTATAGTATTTCAATTTATAATTAATTGGATCATGTAGTGCATAGACCGGTGTGTTTTTTAGTTCTGGTAGATACTTTTTAATAAAAAATGCATTGGGATCAAATTTTTTCGCCTGAATTATGGGATTAAAAATCCTTAAGGGTTTTGGATCAGGTCCAACTGATGCATTCCACTGCCAGTTTCCAGTGTTAACTACTTCATCGTAGTCTAAAAGATATTCCATAAAAAATTTTTCACCAATTCTCCAATCTATGAGCAAATCCTTGGTCAAAAAATTTGCCACTATCATTCTTGCCCTATTATGCATCCATCCTTCTTGCTTAAGTTGAATTATTGAGGCATCTATTAAAGGATATCCTGTCTGGGCATTAATAAAGGCATTGAATAATTTTTCATCATATTCCCATTTCATGTTTCTGTGTTTTTCTTGAAATTCAAGTTTATTAAACTCTGGAAAGTTAAATTTTATATGATACCAGAATTCCCGCCATGCAAGTTCTTTTATGAATTGACAATCATCGCCTGCATTTTCTTGAACTTTTTTATAGAGCTTTCTTAATGATATTATGCCAAATCTTATATATGGAGATAATTTTGAAGTTCCATCTGTATCGAGTTTGTCTCGAGTGTTTTCATAATTTAAAAAATCAAAACTATCTATTCTTTTGAATGCAAAATCTATTTTCCAAAAAAAATTCTTATGATAATTTAGATTTGATATTAAATTAAATATTTCAGGTTCTTTTATTTTTGGCGTTATTATTCGTTCTGGAGGGGGAATTGCTGTAAGATTAAGATTTTCTTTCCATTTTTTATAAAAAGCAGAATATATCTTTTTATAAGGAATTTCGCTTATTTTCCCTAAAAAATTATCATTTATATTATGAAAAGCTATATCTTTGTCTTTACAAAGCTTCTCTATTTTTCTCTCTATTTCTTCTCCTGTCCATGAGAAAGCTTTATTAGTAAAAATTGCCTCAGGTTTGTATTTGTCTATTAGATAGTGAAAAATTATCATTGGTTCTTCATGATAGCAGAAAAGTCTTCCCCCTATTTTTTTAATTTGTTTAGATAAGTATTTAATTCCCTCCACAATAAATCCAAGCCTACTGTCATAACTTTTGAATCTCTGCAGCAAAGCTGGAATAAATATAAAGACGGGAATTAACTCCTTAGAATTTTGGCAAGCTTGCCAAAATGCTTTGTTATCATCAATTCTTAAGTCTCTTTTAAACCAATATATGGCTCTATTGTACATCTAAATCTTCTGGATAGGGCTCAAGATATTTCTGTATGAGTATATATTCGCTATCAAATCTGTAAGCAAGGCTTTTTAATAACTCAATTATAACTTTCAGCTGTATTTTGCCATAGCTGTACTTATTGATTAAATTTATTAAGTGTTCCCTTTCTTTATGGCTTAATTTTTTTGATACATAACCCATTAAATGCATGAGAGTGTTAACTTGTCTTTTAATTGAAGGTTTTCTAATAAAGGCTTCATAAAATTTATCCTTGTAAATATGAACTTTTTCTTCAAAGGGTATTTTTCCATCTGCCACCAATTGCCCGAGTTCTTTAAGAGATTTTTGGCTATAGGTCATGAGTAGATATTTATATCTTGAGTGAAATTGAACCAAAATTTTTGGCTCAGCATTTTTTAAAATCTCTCTTAGTTCTGCAAAGGCAAAGATCCTTATAAGAAAATGTTTCCTGATTCCCTCATCTCTTAATCTTCCTTCATCTTCAAGTGGTAAAAGTGGAAAAGTTTTTTTTATTTCATTTGCAAAGAAACCATAGGTTTTTCCTACTATCGCACCATTTTTATAGAGTTTTGTAGAACCCACTCCGCAGGAGGGAGATTTGGCTTTTAGAACAAAACCATCAATGTCTTTTACGGCATTTAAGGTTCTTTGACAATACTGAATCATTATATCTGTCAATTCTCGACCCGTTTCCGGCTGAAATAATTTTTTAGAGTTATCTTCTTCGACAATAATAATCCTTTTTCTTGGAACACCAAGTCCGATTTCCATTTCAGGACAAAAGTCAATAAATTCTATATAATCTTTCAGTTTGTTTACGAATTCATCATTTACAATGCTACCATTGTATCTAACTGGCTGAGAAAAACATCTACTTAAAAGGATTCTCGGCTTCATGTTGATTTATATTATAATGTAAAATGATTGAAAATTACATGGATAAACTTTCTCCTGTAACCATGGCTTTTTTATCTGGTATTTTCACCTGGGGACTTACTGCTTTTGGAGCATCTCTTGTTTTTCTCTTTAAGAACGTGAGCAGAAAAGTTCTTGACACTGCCTTAGGTTTTGCCGCAGGGGTTATGATTGCTGCAAGTTTTTGGTCTTTACTTGATCCAGCCATTGAAATGTCACAGAAGATGACACTTCCCTCTTGGATTCCTCCTGCTGCTGGTTTTGTAGTTGGTGCCATATTCCTTCGCTTAATCGATATGGTTTTACCTCATCTTCATTTTCAATCTCCAGTAAGTGAAGCTGAGGGTATCAAAACTTCTCTAAGAAGAAGCACCCTTCTTGTTCTCGCTGTAACATTACATAACATTCCAGAAGGTTTAGCAATAGGAGTTTCCTTTGGTGCCCATGGTATAGAACCATCATCTGTAAGCCTCCTTTCATCAATAGTTCTTGCCTTTGGCATAGGAATACAGAATATACCCGAGGGTTTTGCAATTTCCATGCCCTTAAGGGGAGAAGGTTTTTCCAGAGGTAAAAGCTTCTTTTATGGACAACTTTCAGGATTATTTGAACCTATATTTGCTGTTGTAGGTGTTTTACTTGTGAATATTATGCAGAACTTTCTTCCCTATGCCCTTGGATTTGCTGCAGGTGCCATGATTTTTATAACGGCAGAGGAACTCATTCCAGAGTCTCAAAGAAATGGCAACTCTGACCTTGCCACTGCTGGGCTAATTATTGGGTTTACCTTGATGATGATTCTTGATGTAGCCTTTAAATAGGTTATCCCTTAAGTTTCTTTGCCATTTCAGCAAGTCTCCTCCCAAAGGCTTTGCATATTTTTGCTTCGTTTTCATCAATTTCTCTTTTGTTTTCAGCATCTGCCACATGTCCAGGTCCATAGGGAGATCCCCCACCTTTTGTTAGATATAAGTCAGGTACAGAATAGGGAACTCCAATTACTACACAACCAAGATGTAGCAAAACAGTCATAAAAGTAAGAATGGTGGTTTCCTGCCCTCCATGTAAAGTTCCTGTAGAGACAAAAACGCCTGCTGGTTTTCCTTCAAATGCTCTCTGCATCCATAGAGGACCCAGCTGGTCAACAATATTTTTTAGTTGGGCTGAAATATTTCCAAATCTTGTAGGAGTTCCAAAGGCATATCCATCAGCATCTTTAAAATCTTCAATTTTTACAATTGGAATATCCTTTTGCATTTCTATTCCGGCCTGAATATCGGGTCTTGATGATATTATGGATTCTGAAAGCAATTCAGGACATCTTCTTATTATAGGCTCTCCTCCAGCTTCTTTAACTCCATCTGCTATAAGTTTTGCCATTTTGTAAGTGTTACCAAAGGTGCTGTAATAAACTATTAATATCTTCATAAAACACCTCTTGATTTTTATTTATTTTAAATTATACCAAAAATTTTGTTTTTAGATTCAGGATTCTAACTTTTTTAAAGGAATTATTGACTTTTCCTTATAAAATATTGTAATTTAAGAGAGTTTTAATTATTCCTATGGGCAGGTAGCTCAGTCGGTAGAGCAGGGGCCTGAAAAGCCCCGTGTCGGCGGTTCAATTCCGTCCCTGCCCATTTTTATATAGTATAATGTAAACAAAATATGGTTTTATTGAGATTAAATTAAAATTTAAGTTATTTTTGACATTTTGTTCATTAAAAAGGTTTTTGAAACATTAATTATGCAATAAAGAAAAATTAGATGTTTGACAAAATCTATATTATAATTTTAAATTATAAAACATTGGGCCGCTAGCTCAGCAGGCAGAGCACCGCCCTTTTAAGGCGGGTGTCGTTGGTTCGAATCCAACGCGGCTCATATAAGGGTTGTCCCCATCGTCTAGCCCGGCCTAGGACATCGCCCTTTCAAGGCGGTAACAGGGGTTCGAATCCCCTTGGGGACGTGATAGGAAAAAGCCGTGACAACTGTCACGGCTTTTTTATTTTATTTTTACAAAGCCTGCTTTTTTTGATTTACAGATAGGACATCTGTAATCTTCAGGAGTTTCCTCGAAGGGAGTGCCAGGATTCACTTTATTTTTCTCACATCCTTTTGCAGGTTCATAAATATAACCGCAGTGTGTACACCTATAGGTCTGCTTTTTAGACTTTTCTTCATCCATATAGTTTTCCTCCACATTATTGAAAACTTTTACTTAGACTTTTCCATTGTGCCTTTTTCTCCGCATTTAGGACATTTTTGAGGTTTACATCTACCTTCTTTAGTGGCTCCACATTTTGTGCATTTAAATGTTGCCATACCTTTACCTCCTTAAGTTATTTTAAATTTATTTTAAATTAAAATCTTTATAATGTCAAATATTCTTGAAATATTGTTTAATTTTGTTGATAATTAAGATATGATTAATGAATTCTTGCAATCTATTCTTATCATTTTTGGAGTTTCAGGTCTAATAATCTATATACTTGGTAAGATAAAAATTCCTCCGATTGTGGGTTTTCTAATTGCAGGAACAATTATAGGACCTTATGGAATGGCACTTATAAGGGACCCCCATGAAGTCGAAATAATTGCAGAGATAGGTGTTATTCTCCTTATGTTTACTATAGGTATAGAATTTTCTATACCTAAATTAATTTCTTTGAAAAAGGAAGTGTTCCTTTTAGGCACCCTTCAAGTTGTCATTACCATAGTTGCCATAACTTTTATAAGTCAATTTGCACTTAATGTGGACTTTAATAATGCCATATTTTATGGATTCATTGTCGCTTTAAGTAGTACTGCAATTGTTATGAAACTTCTTGCTGATCGGGGAGAATTAAACACTCCTCATGGTAAGATATGTTTGGGAATTCTCTTATTTCAGGATCTTTGTGTAGTACCTCTCATGCTTTTTACTCAAATGCTTTCAGGCAAAGGAGGTGGTTATTATAACTTCTTCACTGTAATTCTTAAGGCATTTGTAATTTTATCAATTGTATTTGTATTCTCACGAATTGCCGTGCCTTACATACTTCATGAAGTAGTTAAAACTAAAAGTAGAGAACTTTTTATAATTGTAACCATCTCAATATGTATTGGAACAGCTCTTTTTACTTCAAAATTAGGACTTTCTCTGGCACTGGGTGCCTTTTTGGCAGGCGTTGTTATTTCTGAATCTGAGTATTCTGCGCAGGTAGTATCTGACATTTTACCATTTAAAGAAACATTTGCAGGTATTTTCTTTATTTCTGTGGGAATGCTTCTTAATCTTGAGTTCATTAAGAATAATCTATTTCAGGAATTAGTATTGGTAGGAAATATTTTTCTTATAAAAGCCTTTATTATAATCTTAATCTCATACATCTTTATCCATTCATTAAAGATATCTTTAAAATCAGCCTTTTCGCTTTCTCAGATAGGTGAGTTTTCATTTATACTTGCATTTACGGGTAAAACTGCAGGGCTCTTAGACGATTATGCTTACCAAAGCTTTATTTCAGCCTCTGTAATAACAATGCTCTTCACACCTCTAATCATAAGATATTCTCCCTCTTTTATTGATCGATTTGTGCACATGAATCTATTTAAGTATCTTGAAAGGGCGGGGAAAATAAAAGAGTCAGATGTTATTGTAAAGAAATCTAATCATGTTATTATCATTGGTTTTGGCTTAAATGGAAGAAATCTTGCGAGAGTACTTAAGGAAACCAAGATACCCTATACAATTTTAGAGTTAAATCCTGACACTGTAAGAAAAATGAGAAAAAAGGGTGAACCAATATATTATGGAGATGGTACAAGTCCAGAAATACTACATAAGCTTGGCTTAAAGAGAGCTAAGGTGCTTGTAATTGCCATATCTGATCCTAATGCCACAAGAAGAATAGTTCAAATAGCCAAAGCCGACAATCCTAAAATACATATCATTGTAAGAACAAGATTTGTTTCAGAAATGGAAGAACTGAGAAAATTAGGAGCTGATGAGGTTATCCCTGAGGAGTTTGAAACATCTCTTGAAATATTTGCAAGGGTACTGCATCTTTTCGGAGTTCCAAGAAATAACATTCTTCAGATGATAGAAACAATCAGGCAAGAGGGTTATGAAATTTTAAGATTACCAGAATTACCAAGGACAAGAGCCGGGATAGAATGCGTGATATTTGAGGGATTAGATATGGATAGCTTTCTCATTGAAAAAAATTCATGGCTTGCAGGACATTCATTAAAATCTCTTGACTTAAGACATAAAGCAAAAGTTACTGTTATTGCTGTGCAGAGAGGGCAAGAGACTATCTTGAACCCTCCTGCAGATTTTATTTTAAAAGAAGGTGATATAATCATTTATGTTGGGCATAAAAAACAGTTAATAGAAGCTTTAAATTTTTTTCAAAAAGCACAAAATAAATGAGATTTTATCTTATAAAATTAGTAAATATCTTGCTTTCCCTTTCAGGAGCTGTTATTTTGTCCTTTCCATTTTCTACAAGTTTCAATAGCCATGCCATATTTTTCCCAAGAATTCTCATGATTTGCATGCCCTCTTCATCTTTTAAAACTTCTCCAGGATTTCTTCCAAATATTACATTCCAGTAATTTGACGAAGGAACAAGCATCTCAGCATAATGCAAATAGTGATAAAGTTGATCAAAGGTGCTTACACCTCCTGAACGCCTATCTGCTACTACAGCTACTGCAACCTTTTGCCTAAACAAGCCACCATTTGCAGCAGATACAAAAAAAGCTCTATCTAAAAAACATTTGAAAGTACCCGCAATTCCTGAAAAATAAACAGGAGAACCCAGTATAATGCCGTCTGCTTTTTTTATTTTTTGAATCCATCCATTAACTTCATCATCAATAGAGCATTTTTCATTTTTATTTTGAGCACACTTATAACAGGCAATACATCCTCGTATTGATTTACTTCCAACTTGAATTATCTCTACGCTAATATTTTCTTTTTCCAATTCCTCTGTAACCATTTTTATGGCATGATAGGTATTACCATTTTTCCTTGGACTTCCGTTAAATGCTACTACTTTCATGTTTCCTCCTTCTTCCTTTAGGAATAAAATACGGAGAGGGAGGGATTTGAACCCTCGGTGGAGCTTTTAGACCCCACACGCGATTTCCAGTCGCGCCCGTTCGGCCACTCCGGCACCTCTCCAGAATAATTAGTATTTTACACTATTTAGTTGTTAATTGCAAAACATTATATATTTTAAAAATAAAAGAAGGAGACCTTTTTAGGTCTCCTTAAAAATGTGGAAGTCATTAAGCTTTCTTATGGCAGTCATTACACTTTGTGGGCGCGTTTTTCCCTGCTTCGTTTTCCTTTTTGTGACAGTCTATGCACTGTTTATGATAGGCGTCCATTCCTTTAATTCCGCCACCCTTTGTTGCTGCCACATCGCCTGATGGATCATGGCAAGTAATACACTTTGTTGCTTTCTCTGCTGGATTAGGATCAGTATGATGACAAAGCTTACAGTCAATTTTGTATTTTTCAGCATGATTTTTGTGATTGAACTCTGTTGGTGGAAATTTAGCACCTTCCCAATGTAGTTTGTAAACATCCTTAGGTTGAGCATAAACGAAGGAAATAGCAAAAACAAAACATACGGCAATTAGAATTATAAAACCTCTCTTAAACTTCACCCTTATCACCTCCTTTCATAAAAAAAAGTTGGTATTTTAGTGCTCTTCATGTTCTTCTTCATACCCTGTAAACATTGCTTTAATGTGAGCCATTGGAGTATGTCCGAGAGTAGCAAGATAGAAATGAACAATTATAAAGGCACTGAAGAAAATCCATAGGCCTGTGTGAATTAAGGAAACAATCTGAATTCCTCCAAACAACTTAGCTAATGATGAAAAAAGATGAGGATCCCATAAAATCAAGCCTGTTACAATTTGTATTGGTATTAATAATGCCATTATCATCAAATATGATATCTGTTGCATAGGATTAAATTTACTATCCGGTGTGGGATGATGAGGATTTTTGTCTCCAACCATAATGCCATATCCATAATATTTTGCCTGTCTTATTGAATTCTTAATGAATTCCACAGGTCTCCAGAAAGGAGGTATATATATTTTAAAAAGTTTACCAGTAAATAGATAATAAAGAAGCCAAATAAAATAGTTAGCAAGAAGAATAAAGCCAAGCCAACTGTGAATATCTACAGCAGTTTCAAAACTCATTAAACCCATTGAATCAACAAATCTTATTTGGGCACCAGTTAGTATGAGTATTATAAAGCCTATTGCATTTATCCAATGCCAAATTCTTATAGGTAATGGATGAAGATAGACCTTTTTCATTATTTCCCCTCCCTTCTTTTTCTTCTGATTGGAGCTGTTAAAATTCTTAGTGTTATATGTCCCACAGGAACTGCAATACCGCCAAGAAGAGCTATGAAGAACAGAATATCAAGGATTTTTATCTTGGTCAGTCCTAATACATAAAAATCTTTAATGTTTGGTATCGCATAGGCAGCATTTAAAGCTTTGCTGTCAACTTCAAATTTTATAGGTTTGTCTCCTTCTTTATTGACCTCAAGTTTTGCCTTAAATGAAGCCTTTGGATTATGGCAATAGGCACAATCTTTAATAGATTTATTTTTGGGTTCAATTTTATGAGCATCATTTGGATTTAATACATCTATTCTTCCTGCAAGATTAGCGTTAGTTTTTGATTTCATTGAAGACATAAATTGCCACAACTCTTGTTCTTGAACTTTTCCATCTCCATTTTGATCAATTTTCCCTTTTAATGTTTTTGCGTCTATGTTTAAAGCTTTAGCTACTTCATCTTCTTTTATGGGTTTACTTTTTGCCCTATCAACAAGAGTGAGTAATATAGCTTTTTCAACCTTTGTGTGACAGGAAGCACAAGATGCCGAATTGAAATGGACATCTACAAAAGATGTAAGTCTTACAGGTGGATTCCATAACCATTTGTTATGGCTTGTTTTTACATCCTTATGGCATTTTGCACAGGAATCACCAAGCTTGGCAATGTTGGTTGGAAGAACATCATGTGAGTTATGACAAGAAGCACAATTTGGTGCATTTTGCTTGCCTTGCTCTATTGCTTGTTGATGGACACTATCCTTGAATGCCTTACCTGAGTCAGCATGACATTTTATACATAATTCTGAACTTGCCCTTTTATCCTTAGTGATAAATGTAACTTTGTGATAATCATGACATTTAAGACATTCTGGTGATTTTTGATTACCTTTTTTTAGAGCTTCTGCATGAATACTTTTATCATACTTTTTAACTGCATCCTGATGACAGTTATTACAAATGTCTTTTGCTTTTGCTCTGTAATCAGCAATAGATTCAAAAACTCTTATCGGATGCTGTGTAGTAGAAAATTCTTTATGACATTCAGTGCATTTTAGCTTTTTATGGGCTGAATTAAGTATGTCTGACTCTTTTACTTGAACTGACAGTGTTTCTCCATTTTTCATTTTCTTTGAGATAGGTCTGCTGTGACAACTCAAGCAATACTGATTTTCAGGCATTGATTTGGCAACCTTAGCTGGTTTCACACCATGATAACCGTGACATTCAATACATGTTGCTGTCTTAGATAGGGCATAGTGGGCAGGATTTTTCTGAAGTTCTTTATCAGTGTGGCATTTTGTGCATATTTTATTCATCTCAGCTCTATATTGTTTTTTATCTTTAAAATTATAAACGGGATGTTTTACCTTTGAAAAATCATCATGACAGACAAGACACTGAAATTTACCATGTACTGATTTCTTTATCTCCTGCTCATTAACCTTAAGGCTTAATTTTTCTTTACTTGGTAAGGTTTTACTTATATCAAACTTATGACAGCTCATACAGTATTCTGTAAAGTTTGCTTTGTTTTTCCATTCTTTCATGGAACTGATATAATGACTGCCATGGCATTGAGAACAATAAATCTCACCTTTTTTGACAATTTCACCATGCACTGCTGGTTTCATTAAAGCATTTTTGGGATGGCAATTAAGACAGTTTGGTGAAAACTCTTTGATATAATCTTTTTTACTTGTAATTTTTCTTGGCTTAGGATGATTCCTAAGATTTATACCCGGATGACAGGATGAGCAATCAAGAGCTCCATGAGCGGACTTTTCAAATTTCTTACCATCAATAAATAAAGAGATTGACTCACCGGTATCCAACTTTTTGTGAAGTGTACTTATTCCATGACATCGCAGGCAGGCTTTAGTGTCATCTGAAACTGCTTGTTCTAAAGGCACTAAGTAGGAGATTAAGAAACACACGATTATTAACCCAACAATAACAATTGCCCTCATCCCACACTCCTTAATTATAGATTTTTAAAAATAAGTTGCAACATTATAACACAAATGAGTTAAAGATTATCAATGATTTTGAGGGATTAAGGTATTAAAATTTTTTAAGAAAGTGATTAGAAGGATTAATACTTATTTTTTATAAAGGGGATCTTCACATTTGTTTTTAAGGCATAGCTTCAAGGTTTGTTCAATTTTTGTGGCTATGTCATGATTAAAGCCTATAAAACTTTTATCACCTATGAAAGTAACTGGGATACCATTTGGATTTATCCCATAAGCCTTTGACATGGTTATTAAAAGTTCTCTCGGAGCTTGATTGTGCCAAACTTCGTAATCTTTTATTTCCAGTTGGGGATATTTATTTTTTAAAGATTTGAGATATTCCTTTTGTTTTTCGCAGTAAGGACATCCTTCACCCCAAAAGAAATATAGAATAACAGATTTTTTATTCTCTGCAAAAGAATGAACAAAGGATATGGTAATAAGAGACAGTATTATGAAAGATATAACTAAATATTTAGGTTTAATCATAGAAAAATATATCATATATATGATAAATTAATCAAATTAAAATTGTCTTTTTCTATCACATACCACTTGTTATATTGGAGGTTTCATGTCAAAGCTTGAAAAATGGAATGAAAAAATCTGGAATTTTTTTGCATCAGTTGACCTTGCAGTAGCTTTATTTATTGTAATTTCCATTGGTGCAGCAATAGGCACAGTTATTCCTCAGCAGGCAGAGCCAGAGGCTACAATTAGATTTTTTTCAAAATTTCTGTCCATTGCCAATGCTACAAAGGCTTATGAAATAGTAAGCTTACTTGACCTAAATAATCTCTATCACAGTTGGTGGTTTACATTTTTACTTTTTATGTTTGCCTTAAACTTGATAGTTTGCTCAATAGATCGACTACCCAATCTTTTAAAGTCCTATAAAGCCTTACCTCAACCTCTTCCATTTCAGATTTTAGAGAAAATGCCTATTAGAAAGGATTTAAAAATTGATAAGGAGAATATGCCGGATAAAATTATGGAGATTTTTAAAAATAGAGGTTTTGCAACCAATCTTTTTCAAACACCTGAAGGAATGCAGATTCAGGCAAAAAAATGGAGTAAAACAAGATTGGCTGTTTATCTTACTCATCTTAGCATTCTTATTATTCTTTCTGGAGCTCTTGTTGGAACTTTCTTTGGTTTTAGAGGCCATATGAACATTGTTGAAGGCACAGGTCTTGACTTTGCTATTTCTGATGAGGGAAAAGCCATTCCGCTTAATTTTCAGGTCATATGTGATAGGTTTGAAGTAGAATATTATGAAAATTCAGCCATCCCAAAGGCTTACAGAAGTTATTTAAGAATATTAGAGAATGGACAAGCTGTAAAATTCAATGGGAAAGAGACAAAGGTCGTAGAAGTTAATGAACCTTTTTCTTATAAGGGTATAACATTTTATCAGGCAAGTTATGGGTTTCAACCTGCAGAACATGCAGAATTTAGGTTTACATATTTTGATAGTGGTGGAAAGGAAATACCGATAAAGGCAAAATTTGAGGAGAAAGTTAAAATTCCGGGTAAATCAGTTACAGTTTCTGTGATAGATTTCTCCCCAGCCTTAGGTATAGATGAACATGGAAGGTTATTTAATATGACTACAGATATGATAAATCCTGCTGTGTTGGTGGTATTTGAAGAGGGCGAAAAGAGAACAGAGAGATGGATACTTAAAAAAATTCCTGATACATGGGAAACTCCATATGGAAAGCTTAGGTTTGATGAACTCTGGGGTGCTCAGTTTACAGGCCTTCAAGTTAGAAAAGACCCTGGTGTACCTTTAATTTATATAGGTTCTATATTTCTTTGCGTAGGCCTTTTTATATCCTTGTTTCTGCGTCCAATAAATTATTTTGTTACAATAAATAAAGATAACATAAGCTTTTATTCGCCATCTTTAAAGGGCAAATTTATAATTGAAAAACAGCTTGAAGAAATCATTAATAGACTGAAAGGAGAAAAGATATGAGCTATCAGATAATAGCTATTGCAGGATTACTTTATATTCTTGCAATGCCTCTTTATATTGTCTATATGCTTACAAAAAATAACAAATTAGGCTATCTGGCAACGGGAATTCTTGCCTCAGGAGCTCTAATTCATGTTTATGGATTTATTAGAAGGTTTATGGAAATGTATGCCATAAATCACTCCTTTATGAGAAGCATTCCAATTACGAATTTATATGAAAGTTTGGTTTTCTTTGTTTTGTGTCTTATTGTCGGATATCTTTTCATTGAATGGAAATATAAAAAGAAAAGCTTTGGTGTTTTTGTATCTATTATTGCAGGCATAATAATAGGGCTTACGGAGTTGCTTGGAGTATCTAAGGAAGTTCAACCTCTTGTACCTGCCCTTAAGAGTAATTGGTTACTTGCCCATGTGACACTTAGTTTTATAGCGTATGCTGCCTTTGCCATAAGTTTTATTACTGGATTACTTCATATAATTATGAGTTCTGAAAGTAAAAAATCCTTTAAATATATATTATCAACGACTCTTTTAGGTCTAATGGTTTTCATATTTATATCTATGATAATTGATATCATTACAGCAGGAAATCCTAAGTCTGTTAAGATATTTCATTCTACACTGGGAAATCCTTCAGTACCCATATCTATAATAAGTTGGATTTCAATGATTGCCTTAATTTTAATTTCATGGAAATGGAGTGAGATAATAATTAAAATTTTTAAGGGACTTAAAATTGATAGCAATTTCCTTGAAGATATCACATACAAAGGTATTGCCTTCGGTTTTCCTATTTTCACAATTGGAGGACTTGTATTTGGAGCTATATGGGCTGACCAGGCATGGGGAAGATATTGGGGTTGGGATCCTAAGGAGACATGGTCATTAATTACATGGTTTGTCTATGCCTTTTATTTGCATGCAAAGTTTATTAGAGGTTGGCAAGGAAGTAAAACTTCAGTTATAGCAGTAATTGGCTTTATTGTGACCATATTTACCTATCTTGGTGTAAATTTATTTTTAAGTGGATTGCATTCATACGGAAGCATGTAGATGTTAATACTTGGTATAGATACTTCCTGTGATGACACCTCTGCAGCTGTGCTTGAGGATAGAAAAATACTTAGCAATATAGTATCCTCACAGATACAATTCCATAGCAAGTATGGTGGAATTGTTCCTGAAATTGCCTCCCGTAAACATATTGAATGGATAACGGATGTAACGGAGAAAGCTTTAAACGAAGCTCATATTAGCTTAAAAGATATTGATTTAGTGGCTGTTTGTCATGGTCCTGGGCTTATTGGTTCTCTTCTTGTAGGTCTATGTTTTGCAAAAGCTTTAAGTTTTGCCAGCAAAAAACCAATAATTGGAGTAAATCATCTTGAAGCTCATATTCAGGCTGTGTTTTTAGAGGGAAAATATCCAGAATTTCCCTTTTTAAGTCTTGTTGTCTCTGGAGGCCATACGAGTCTTTATAGAGTAGAGGATTTTGGCAGATATAGAGAACTTGGCAGAAGCAGAGATGATGCGGCAGGTGAAGCTTACGATAAAATAGCAAAAATGTTAGGACTAAGTTATCCCGGTGGGCCACTAATAGATGCTTTGGCAAAGGAGGGTGATCCTGAAAAGTATAGATTGCCAAAACCATTTTTACATGGAAGTTTTGATTTCAGTTTTAGTGGATTAAAAACTGCCATAAAAGTGCTTCTTAAAAATTTAAATATTCAAGAAGGTAACCCGCCGGAAGATTTTAAAAAAGACCTTGCTGCTTCTTTTCAGTCAGTTATAGTGGAAGTACTGATAGAGAAAATAAGATTGGCACTAAAAGAAGAAAAACTAAATAGAGTAGTTATAACAGGTGGTGTTGCTGCTAATAGTGAATTAAGAAGGCGAGCAATGGATCTCGAAAAGGACGGGTTTGAGGTTTATTTACCATCAAAAGCTTTATGCACAGATAATGCAGCCATGATAGCAGTAGCTGGATTCCATAAGTTTCAGAGAGGGGAAAGATCAGACTTTTTTCTTAATGCACGTGCCTATTTGCCATTATAATTTTTTTAAGGCTTCCTCTAATCTTTCAATGTCTTCTAAACTATGCGATGCTGTTATTGTTAATCTTATTCTTGGTATCTTAACTGTTGGTGGTCTTATTACAGGCGCATAAATATTAAAGTATTGCAAAACCTCAGAAGCTTTAATGGCAGATTCAATATCCTCAAAAAGTATAGGAATAATAGGAGTTTGTGTATTTGTTGTTTTTAAACCAAGATTATTTATTATTTCTCTCAATTTTACAGTGTTTTGCCAAAGTTTTTCTATTAATGTGTTATCTTCCATTATGATTTTTAGAGAGGCATAGGAAGATGCTATTATACTTGCAGGTAAAGCTGTTGAGAATATAAATCCTCTTGCAGAATTAATAAACCAGTCTATTAGAGTAGATGAGCCGCAAACAAAGGCTCCAAATGAGCCAATTGCCTTTGAAAAAGTTCCCATTTGAATTATAAACTCCTCTGGATTTAAATCAAAATGTTTTAGTGCTCCAAAACCATTTCCTAAAACACCTGTACCATGGGCATCATCAAGATAAAGTAGAGCTCCTTCCCTTTTGCAGATTTCATAAAGTTCTTTAACCGGAGCTATGTCACCATCCATGCTAAAAACGGTGTCTGTTACTATTATTTTATTTCCCCTACAGGCTGAATTCTTAATAAGCTTTTGTAAATCCTCCAAATCAGCATGCCTATAAATAATCTTTTGTGCTCTACTTAACCTGCAGCCATCAATTATACTTGCATGATTTAATTCATCGCTAAATATAATGTCATTTTCTTGAGCAAGGACTGGTATAAGAGATATATTGGCAGTGTAACCTGAATTTAGAACAAGAGATGACTGACTATTTTTAAATCTACATAATAGTTCTTCCAATTTTTTATGGAGCATTACTCCTCCGCTAAGTAATCTCGATGCACCACCACCTATTCCAAATATTTTTATTGCCTCTATAGCTGCTTTTTTAAGAAAAGGATGTTGACTTAATCCAAGATAATCATTTGATGCAAAATTTATGAATTTCTGACCATTTATTGTTATTTTCATCCCCTCTCTTGATTCCGTATCTTTGACTGAACGATATAGATGTGTTTGTCTTAATTTTTCAAGTTTTTTTTCAAAAATTTCAAAAATTTTTTCTGACATAAAAAATACCCCTTGACAAAATTTTCACCTTAGTATATTATTTGTGGTAAATAGTGGTATAAAGTGGGTTATGATATCTTTCATAGGAAAATATTACCATAATTTAGACCAAAAGGGAAGAGTAATAATGCCAGCCTCCCTTAGAGAGGTGCTTGCGAATAAATACACCTCTGGTAAGCTCTATTTAACCAATGCTCCATTTGATAAGGCTTTACATCTATATCCTCTTGAAGAATGGCTTAAAATGGAAGAAAAAATAAGAGAACTTCCAAAGTCTGATGAAGCAGTAATGTATTTTTTAAGAAGAGTAATAGCTTCAGCAATTCCCTGCGAACTTGACAAGCAAGGAAGACTTCTTATCCCATATGAGCATAGGCAGGATGCTGGTATTAATTCAGAAGTCGTGATTGTAGGACAGATTGAGAGAATAGAAATATGGGATAAGCTTACGTGGGACAACATTACAGATCCTACCAAAGTAGATATAAAGAGGATACAGGATGCCCTTGCTAAGTACGGAATATAAAAATATCCATATTCCAGTAATGGTTGAAGAAGTTATTCAACTTTTAAATATTAAAGAGGAAGGAATATATGTGGATGCTACTTTAGGATGTGGTGGGCATTCCATAGAAATTCTTACACGACTTGGCAGTATGGGTAGATTGATAGGATTAGACAGAGATGAAAGGGCTATAGAATGTGCAAAGGATTTTATTAGTGATGAAAGGATGGTTTTTAAAAAGGCAAGATTCTCTCAAATCAAAGAAGTGTTATATGAAGTAGGAATTGAAAAAATTGATGGAATTATCTTTGATCTGGGAGTTTCTATGCTTCAACTCAAAGATTTATCAAGAGGATTCAGCTTCCATTCCGATGAAATGCTTGATATGAGAATGGATCAAACCACTTTTCTTACAGCATGGGATGTGGTAAATAAATACCCTGAATATAAACTGATTCAGATATTTAAAGATTATGGTGATGAACCATTT
>JAOAGB010000084.1 GCA_026415995.1 Thermodesulfovibrio sp.
GCATATAATAAACTTATGGCTTTAATGAAAAATCCAATTCTTAAAATTGGAGAATTAATACTTTTTGCCATTGTTCTTATTCATGTATTTGCAGGAATAAGGATTACAATACTTGAAATGGGAATCGCCACAAAATATCAAAAATCTATGGCATATATTGGTGCTTTCTTAGTAATTGCAATATGGATGGTAGGCGCTTTCTATTTTCTTAGGGAGGTGTTTTAATGTGGAGCTGGCTTTTACATAGAATAACAGGAGTGATTCTTGTATTAGGTTTGCTTTATCACTTTATTTTTATGCATTTTATGGGGCATGATAACTACTCTTATGAAGCTGTCATGCAAAGGCTTAGGGAGCCCTCATGGAAAATTTTTAATCTTGTTTTTCTTTTCTCAGCTTTATACCATGGATTCTATGGACTTAATGGATTAATAACGGAATATGTAAAAGGAGAATCTTTTAAAAAATTTTTTAAGCTTATTATATTAATCTTACCCTTAGCACTTGCAATTTTTGGAATAAAAATTGTACTCTTTTAAAAAGGGTAAGAGGTATTAAATATGCCCACAGTTTATATATGGAGAGGTAGAACAGAAGAGGGATTATTCGTAAGCGGCGAAACAGAAGCTGAGAGCGAAGGCGATCTCATTTTAGCCCTCAGAAAAAGAGGAATTATTCCGAGATATGTAAAAGAAAAACAAGAGGGCAAAGCCTTCAGATTAAGGGGTGGTGTTTCCCAAAAAGAAATACTCTTTTTCACCCGTCAATTTGCAACTCTTTTTGCTTCAGGTGTTCCTATTGTTCAAGCATTTGAAGCATTGATAGGACAGGTAAAGAATAAAAACTTCAGAAAAGTTTTAATTCAGATGAGAAATGACATAGAAAAGGGCTCTTCTCTTGCAGATGCCATGAAAAAACACCCACGGGTGTTTAGTTCATTATATGTAAATATGGTTAGAGCAGGTGAAGAAGGCGGAATGCTTGATAAAGTCCTATTTAGAATGGCTGACTATTTTGAAAAGATGATAAAGCTTAGAAGAAAAATTATAGGTGCCATGATTTATCCTTCAATTGTTATTGCAGTAGCCATTTTAGTTGTAGCAATAATAATGGTTTTCGTTATTCCAACATTTGCAAAACTTTTTGGTGAAATGGGATTACAGTTACCTTTACCTACAAGAATTACAATAGCACTGAGTAATTTCATGGTACAGGCAGGAATATTTATTATTTTAGGAATAATAGGTTTCTTTATATTTATAAAATTGTTTCGACGTACAGATAAAGGCAAAAAAATTACAGACAGCATACTTCTTAAATTTCCTCTATTAGGTGTGATATTACTAAAAGCTTCTCTCTCAAGATTTGCAAGAACATTGGGAACACTTCTTGGAAGTGGTGTGCCCATACTTAATAGCATGGAGATTTCAGCAAGAGCATCTGGCAACAAAGTTATAGAAGATGTAGTAATAGAAATGAAAGAAGACATTACCGCAGGAAAATCTCTCACAGAAGTGTTGAAATCACGACCAGAACTCTTTCCTCCCATTTTTATTCAGATGGTAAATGTAGGAGAATCTACAGGTGGCACAGACGAAATGCTTAATAAGGTATCTGACTTCTATGATGAAGAAGTAGATAATGCCGTGGCTAATCTAATGAACATGCTTGAACCAGCCTTGATTGTCTTTTTAGGAGTTACAATAGGTTTTATAGTAATTTCCCTATATCTGCCAATATTCAAATTAGGCGAGGTAGTAGGAAGATAAAATATTTTTAGTTTTTGCTTATAAGCTATCACACCACTGTCTTGCATTTTGGAAAAGCCTAAGCCAAGGAGATGCTTTAAGCTTTTTCCATTCTTCAGGCATCCATTGCCACTGCCAAAGCATAAATGCTCTTTCAGGATGAGGCATCATAGCAAGATGACGACCATCCTCTGTGCAAAGGGCAGTAATTCCTAAAGGTGAGCCATTAGGATTAAAAGGATAGGTCTCGGTAACATTACCTTCATCATCCACATAGCGAATAGGAGCAAGATTTTTGTCTAAAACATTCTTCATAATTTCTGTATCAGGAAAATAGGCTCTACCTTCTCCATGAGCTATCCATACACCAAATTGTGAACCTTCCATTCCTTTGAGCATAATTGCCGGAGATGGAAGTATTTTTACAGTAACCCAGCGTGATTCAAATCTACCAGATTTATTCCATATAAATCGAGGCTGTTTAATATCATCAATACCATACCATGGAACCCATCCAAGTAATGCCATTAACTGACAGCCATTACAAACTCCCAGACTGAAAGTATCTTTTCTCATGTAAAATTTTTCAAATTCCTTTTTTAAATTTGAAAATCTTATACAGCCAGCCCATCCCTTTGCTGAATCAAGGACATCGGCAAAACTAAAACCACCTACAAAGGCAATGCCTTTAAAGTCTTTAAGTGTTATCTTTTTTTCAATCAAATCCTGCATACATATATCCCATGGTTCAAAACCTGCCATATAAAAGACCGCTGCCATTTCTCTGTCTCCGTTACTTCCTTCCTCTCGAATAATAGCAATGCGAGGCTTGGAATTCTTTCTAAGAATAACGGATGGAGTTGGTTCAGGTGTGAAGCTTAATTCATACTTTGGCGACTTTCTGCTATAAATAACATTCTTTTCTTCATCTACACATTCTGGATTTGCCTGTAGTCTATCAATGCGATAACTTGTCTCTTCCCATATATCTCTCAATTTTGTCATTTTATCTGAAAAAACAATTTCTCCTAAATATGTAATTGTAATTTCATCATCAGATAAGGTCTCTGCAATTTCATAGAAAGGAATATTATTTTGTCTAAGCAACTCTCTAACTCTTTTAATTTTTCTTTTGTTAACCTCCATTAAAAATCCTGGTTCTTCACTGAAAAGCTCCTCAATTATGCTATAGCGAGAATGCTTAAGATGAATATTAAGCCCGCAAGAACCTGAAAAAGCCATTTCAAGAAGGGCTGTAATTATTCCTCCATCTGAGATGTCATGACCTGCAATTATAAGATTTCTATCTATAAGTGTTTGAATTATATTAAAAGCCTTCTTCAATAATTCTGGGTCTTCAAGGTCAGGGCATTCATTTCCAAGCTCACCAAGACATTGTGAAAGAGCAGTTCCACCAAGTCTTCTTTTCCCATTGGAAAGGTCAATATAAAAGATCACACTTTCACCAGAAGCTTTTATATCGGGTGTAATAATTTTGTTTATATCTGGACAGGGTGCATAGGCTGAAATCACAAGTGTGCCCGGTGATTTTACAATCTCTACTCCATCTTCAGTTTTAACCTTTGCAGCCATTGAAAGAGAATCTTTTCCACCATCTATAGCTATTCCAAGTTTAATCATCAAATCTGACATAGCCTCTGCTGCTCTGTATAATCTTACACCTTCACCAGGAAGCTTTGCCGCCCACATCCAATTGGCAGAACATTTTATATCTTCAAGGCATGTAATTTTTGCCCAAACAATATTTGTAAGTGCTTCCGCTACTGAAAGCCTTGCCATTGCCTCTGGGCTAATCAAACCTTTAATAGGTTGCTCACCAATTGCATGGGCAATACCTGTTTTATTGAAGTGACTTTGGGCTACAACACATAAATCGGACACTGTAAGCCCTGCTGCACCACAGCATTGCTGCCTTACAATAAGTCCTGTTACTGAACGGTCAACCTTGTTTGTAAGAAATCTTTTTGAACCCACTGCAAGAAGCCTTAAAACTCTATTTAATGCTTCCTTTATTGAAAAATCCTCAGGAATTTTTAAGGGGTCAAGTTTTCTCTTAATAGTTTCAAGCCTAAATTCCTTTTTAGGTATTTCACCAAGAACATCTCTAAGATTAAAATCTACAGCAGTACTACCATTCTTACTATCAAAAACAATAAGTCTTCCATCTCCTGTAACTTCTCCAATAATTGACCACGGAAGACGCTCTCTTTCACAGAGACTACTAAAAAGCCTCGTATTCTCTTTCTTTATAAGAAGAGCATCATTTTCTTGATATTCAGCACCCCATATCTCAAGCACCGAGAGGCTTTCATCACCAAGTATTACCTTTCTTATATCAATCTTGGCTCCTTCAGGATATACCAGTTCTTTTATGACATTACAGTTTCCTCCAGCACCTTGATCATGTATGCTCACGATCGGATTTTTATCTCCCAGTTCAACACAGGCACGGACGACACGATTAAGTTTATTTTCCATCTCTGCATCACCACGTTGTACAGCATTGAAGTCAAGCTCTTCGCTTAGTTCTCCTGAAACAACGGAAGATGCAGCACCACCGCCTATGCCAATTCTATATGCAGGTCCTCCTATTTTTACTACATACATCTCCTTTTGTGGTGGCTCTTTCTCTGTATGTTTTGAGTTTATCTGACCAATTCCACCAGTAAACATTATAGGCTTTATCCATTCTATTCTTTCTCCATCACTAAGTCTCATACCAAAGGAACGAGTAAAACCTGCAATTACAGGCTCTCCAAATTTATTACCATAGTCTGACGCACCATTACTTGCCTCTATTTCTATCTGAAGGGGAGTAGCAAGATTGCTTGGATACTGAAAAGATTTATCTTCCCATGGAAGTTCATATCCTGGGATCTGAAGATTGCCTACACAGTAAGCTGCTGTTCCTGCTATAGTCAAAGCACCTTTCCCTGTTGCATGAACATCACGTATTCTTCCACCAGTTCCGGTCTCTGCTCCTGGAAATGGAGCAACACCTGTGGGAAAGTTATGTGTTTCTGCGGTAAAAATCAGATGGTGTAAGGGTCTCTTAATTTCAAACCTACAAGGAACTCCTGGACTTGAAGGTGTAAGATAGTTTATCTTTGCTCCATAAATAGCGCTGGAGTTGTCCTTAAAGGCAATTACTGAATTTTTTGGATTTCTCATAAGCGGCTCTTTTACAATATCAAATAAAGTCCTCTTTATAGGCGTTCCGTCAATTATGAGAATACCCCTAAAAAACCAATGTCTTGAATGTTCACTGTTTGATTGAGCAAGGTCGAAACATTCTACATCTGTAGGGTTTCTTTTTAGTCGGTCTCTAAAAAGTCTAAGATAAAAATCAATGTCCCAATCATCCCATCCAAGTCCCAATTCTTGGTTTATTTTTTCAAGAGCCGTTCTTCCATCTTCAAGAACTGGAACTATCCTTATTGTTTTTGGAACAATTCCGTGGGAGAAATCCTTAAGTTGTTCTGGATAGAGACATTCTGTCATTCTATCATGTATAAGTTTTAAAAATTCTTTTTCAGGAAAATTATCAATTTTTGGGATTAATTTATATCTACGTGAACGCTCTATCCGTAATATTTTCTTTATTCCTATGCCATGAAAAACTGAAACTGCACACGTTGACCAGGCTGTCGAAAAATTAAGACGTGGACCAACTTCAAAAAGCATTCCTTCCTTATCAGTTAGAAAACTTTTAGAGGAGAAATATTGCGGTTCAAAGGTTTCTGAAAAAAGCCATCTTAAAATGTCTATCTCCCTCTTATCCAGTTCATCTGTAACAAGAACATTAAAACAAAATTCTGTATCTATATCTTTAATTTTTGAAGAAATTTCATTTTGAACCCTAATTAGAAGCTCTCGCCTTTTATATTCTGATAAAGCTCCTTTTCTATAAAATCTTAAAATCATTCTCTTTTTTCCTTTACTATTAACTTGCTTTCAGCCTCTGCAATTAAACTACCATGAAAATCTTTGATTGTTGCTTTTGCTTCAATTAGTTTTGATTTTACACCTTTTGCACGAGCTTCTACAAGAATTTTTTCTTCAGGCCGAAGAGGTTTTTTAAATCTTACTTTTAATTCAGCTGTGACTGTGTTATAACCTAAGGAATTACCTGCGTATACACAGGCTTCATCAAGTAGTGCTGAAATAATTCCTCCATGAATAATGCCACTCCAACCCTGATATTCCTTTGGAAGAATTAACTCTGCTGAGGATTTGCCATCTCCGTATTTAAATTGCACTTTAAGTCCTACAGGATTAAGCTTGCCACAAACAAAGCAATAATCCTCGGTTTTCATCATTTGTTCATCATCTCAAGAAACTCTTTATTAGACTTTGTTCCTTTAAGTTTACTAAGCAGAAATTCCATTGCTTCAATGGGACTTAGAGT
>JAOAGB010000093.1 GCA_026415995.1 Thermodesulfovibrio sp.
CTTAAAATTTTTATTTTATCTCTTAAATCTACGTAATTTGGGTTATTTTTTATGAAAAATTGTCTATCCATTTTTAATGGTGAAAGTTTCTTTAAATTAATTACACTTTCTGAGGAATTATAATTTTTCAAAGAAAAAATTATTTCATCTATACCCTTTTTAGATAAATCATTAGTAAAGGCATAGAAAATTTTCCCATCCTTTATCACTCTGATACCTAATCCTTTTTCAAAGATTGAAGAGCCTTTCTGAACTTTATCTTCCTCTATCTGAATCTGGCTAACAAGCCTTTCTTCTAAAAAGATATCCACATATTCACCCTTTAACTGATTTAATATCTCAATGAAAAAATCCATTTTGACCTCCTTGAGTATAGTTTATATTATCATAGAAATATAAAGATTAAGGAAGTAAATTTAAATTATTTTGTAAAAATTTTAATGAATAATTTCTCTGTATCTGCCACTTGCCAAATATATTTTTTGAGTTATAAAGCTTACCTAAATAATTTGTGAGTTCCTTTGATAATTTGGAAGGCTTTTTGTTTTGAAAAGGAGTTCCTGGCAAAGGCATAAAATAGTGACTATGAATTTTAACTGAAATATTTTTTCTATATCCAAGTTTCATTATTTTTTCTATAAATTTAACTGTTTCTCTCTGGTCGTCTTCTGTTTCATCTGGTAATCCAAATATGAAATCTACATTTACGGAAAATCCTTTTTCAATAGCATTATTTACTGCATTATATACATCATTAACAGTATGACCTCTATTAATATTTTCAAGGATCTTTTCACTGCCAGACTGTGCACCTATGGTAAGATTTTTATTAGATATATATGGTTTTATTAAGTCTAAGGCATCCTTTGTTAAGTGTTCTGGTCTTACTTCAGAAGGAAAAGTTCCAAAAAAGATTTTAATGTCTTTGGAGATATTTTTTATGCTTTTTAGTAGTGATTCTATGACCGTTAAATTAATATTTTTGCCATTCTCTGAGCCATAAGATAGTGCATTAGGGGTAATAAATCTCAAATCTCTTTTATTATCTTTAAAAAATTTTTCCACATAAGTAAGAATATTATCAATGCTTCTATGTCTTGGTTTTGTTCCAAATAAAAAACTTGTCTGACAAAACTTGCATGCGAAAGGACAACCTCGAGTTATTTCGATTGGAAAGAATCTACTATATTTATTGCTCCAAGAAGGATAGTTATTTATTTTCACTGGCTTTGCTCTAATAATTCTGTGATTTAACTTTGAACTTTTAAGTTTAAGTATTAGTTCAGAAAAAGCTTCTTCTCCCTCTCCAACCAATACATAATCAAATCCCAAATTTAGCGTACCATTGGGATCACCAGATGGATGGGGACCTCCAGCAACGAATATGGTATGGGGATAATAGTCTCTAAGTTTTTTTATTGATTCTCTAATATCAAAAAACTGAGGAGTACAAAAAGAATAACAGAATATTATGAGTTCCTTTTTTTGATCTATATTTCTTGGTAAATTCCAACTAAAAAATTCAATATCTATCGAATTTAATAAGCCTTTATGCTCTAAGGCTGCAATAAGAGAAGTTATGCTATATTTATTAAATTTTGTCTCATTAAAAATAAGCTTCATTTATCTTCAAGAAGTTCCTCAGCATGAAAAAGTGAACTCTCCGTAATACGACCGCTTAACATTCTTGCAATTTCCTTTTTTCTTTCTTTTCCAGATAAAACATTAATCTTCACAATAGTTTTATTATTCTCAATTAATTTATCTACTTTCAAATGATAATCAGCAAAAATGGCTATTTGTGGAAGATGGGTTATACATAATATCTGATGATATCCTGATAATTCCTTAAGTCTTTTACCCACATTTTCTGCTACAATGCCTCCTATTCCAGCATCTATTTCATCGAATACCAGTGTCATAGATTTTAACCTGTCTTGAGCCAATTTAAGCTCTACACATTTTAAGGCAAGCATTAATCTTGAAAGTTCTCCGCCTGAAGCGACTTTATTTAAAGGTTTTGGAGGTTCTCCAGGGTTTGCTGAAAAATAGAATTCAATATCGTCTATTCCATAGGAAGATAAAGGAGAATTGGTAATACGAATTTCAAACCGAGATTTAGAAAAACCTAAAAATTCAAGTTCTTTAATTATCTCTTTTTCTATTTTACTCGCTCCCTCCTTCCTTTTATTTGAAATATTCTCAGCTAATTCATGTATTTTCTTATCAAGTTCTGTTAATTCCTTCTCCTTTTCTTCAAGTTTTTCCTCAGCAATATACAAGAATTTCATTTTTGTCTCTATTTCAGCAGCATATTCCAGAATTTCTCTTATTGTTGAACCATATTTATTTTTGAGCCTATTAATTAATGCAAGTCTTTCCTCAATTTTATCCAATGTATCAGGGTTTGGTTCATAACTATCTTTCAGTTTTCTTAACAAAAATATTGCTTCTTCAATCTGTGTATTGGCATTATCTATAAAAACTTTGATATCTAAGGATTGAGCATCAAACCGTGAAATTAAATCTAAATTTGTTCTTATTTTCGATAAGAATGAGTAAACAGAATTCTTCTCCTCATACAGAAGACTAAAACTCTCCTCAGCCAGTTCCTTTAATCTAAAGATATTCTTTAATATATTACGCTTTTCATTAAGTTCCCTTTCCTCTTCCTCATTCAGTTTTGCATTTTTTATTTCTTCAAGTTGATATTGATAGAGTTCTAATTTCTGCCTATTAATCTCTATATCTGCTTTTATTTTATCTAATTCTTCTTTTATTTTTTTATATTGCTCGTACAAGTCTGATAATAATCTGACTTCTTCTTTAACTCCTATAATATTATCAAAAAAGATAATATGATTTTCCTTTTTTAAAAGATGTGTATGTTCATGTTGACCATGAATATTAATAAATTGAGATACAAAGTTTACAAAACTCTGAATAGTACAAATAGAATCATTAATATATGTTCTACTTTTACCTTGAATGTTTAATTTTCGTTTTAGAATAAATAAATCTTCTTCCTTTTTTTGTTTATCCTCATTAATTAAAATTACTTCTACATTAGCTTCACTTTTACCATGTTTTATAAAATCTGCAGAAGAGACCTTTTCTTTAAGTAATATTCCTAATGCATCCACTATGATAGATTTACCAGCTCCTGTCTCCCCTGTAAGGACATTAAATCCCTTTTTTAAGGGAATAACGAGATTATCTATTATGGCAAAATCGTTAATCCTGATTTCTTCAATCATTTAATAATGCCAGTACTACGTAAAACCTCCACAAGTTTTTCTTTATTTGCCTGTGACATCTCACAAAGAGGTAGTCTAAATTCTTCCTTTATTTTACCCATCATGGCAAGAGCAGTTTTTACAGGAATAGGATTTGTTTCAATAAACATGGCTTTATTAATTGGTTCAAGTTTGAAATGGATTTCTCTTGCCTTTTCTATGTCTCCCTTTTCCCAAAAATTAAAAAGATTTGCCACATCTTTTGGACAAATATTTGCTGTTACTGAAATAAAGCCTTTTCCACCAAGAGCTAAAAGAGTAAGATTGGTGAAATCATCTCCTGATATTACAGCAAAATCCTTTCCACAAAGTCTAATAATTTCGCTAACTTGTTTCATATCACCAGTTGCTTCTTTTATTCCTACTAT
>JAOAGB010000101.1 GCA_026415995.1 Thermodesulfovibrio sp.
TAACTTTTTTATTTAAGCATTTTTTAGAAATAATATCTGAAAGCGAAATTTTACAACTTTTTAAATGCAATTTACTTAGAGTAGCATTATGAAATCAAGATTATACCGTTATAAATTCTACAACTTTTTTATCACTCATCACCTTAAGTGAATTATTATTGTCAATTTTTCTATTTGAACAAAAAGGACAGCCATTTGCGTTTATTCTAGTACGATGTGAAATACTTGATATCCATTCATGTCCATTCTCACATAACCACCACACTTTCTTATTAGAACCACAAGTTACTTGGTATGGAGTAAAAACATTTTTTGTGGGATGCCATTCCTTTGCTATTTCGGGTTTTAAAGTTGCTAAACAGTTATCAAGACAAGCTTTTCTTCCAGTACAATATGGGCAATCACTTTTTGAATAAAGCCGGTGTCTGTATACTGCTGTCCATTCATGGCCTTTCTCACATAACCACCAAAACTTCTTGTGATTTCCTGGCCTAATTGTATCAAAGTCGATATCCTCATTTTTAGTAGGATGCCATTCCTTTTTAAGTTTATTATAAAAATCTGACTCCATAGTTGTTATTACCTCTAAATTAAGTTTATTGAAAATGTATTTCAAAGGGGTTTACCTATAAGCATTTATAGACAACCATCTATTTTTTAGTACCCTCTTTAATAATATTTTTTACTGTCTCACGCCACCAATCATGTCGGTTTTTATATCCTAAATTAGTTAAAGCTTCGTCAAATTGAATAATTAGTTTTTCATCAAGCCAAAATTGAATCTTCTTTTCACCTTCGTGCCCTTTTATTTTTTTCTCCATTATTACAGCTCCTTATATAATATTTTCTATCATAATAATACTATACTCCCTGTTGGGAGTATGGTAAAGCAAGAGAATAAACAAAACAAATTTTTTCCCAGTCCAGCACCTTAATTTTCCCGATGTCGGGAATAAAAAAGAACACCTTGGTGTGTTCTTTTAACCTGCAGCTTCTTTCAAAAAAGCGGGTATATCGCGGTAATCAAATTCAATTACTCCTGTTGTTACTGTGTCCCTTCCAATCTTTTTATTCGTTACTATTTTCGCTATATCGCATTCGTTTTTTACATCGATTCCCGGATAATCATACTCTTTCTTAAATTCCATGTAGGAGTATATGTTAGCCTGTAAATATATATTCATTCCCAATTGGGCAAAAAGTTGACTTTGCACAGCCTCTATCATTGTATCTGCATACACTGTAGTAGCATAGATCGAGCGTGGTTGTAGAACGATATAAATATTAAACATTTCTTCTACTATTATCTGTACGTTTACTGATCCTAACTCATTATTACCTGGGCTCCCTGCCTTAAATAAAATGTCCTGGTTATAAATTGCTTTGGGAAAGTTTCTCACAATTACATTCATCTTTAGTCCTCCTTAGTTTAATTTTATCCTCTTTTACTTCTTACTATAATCTTTTCCTTCTCACTCCTTTTCATTGATTTCGTCACAATCTGTGAATCATCATTATCCTTTATCGTTGACTCTGTTTCATGTGATTCAAAAAATTCCGATTTTGCTTTCAGACTCCCAGCCATGTATGTATCATGTCTTAATATTATTTTCAAGTTTACATTTAACACAAAATGCTTTAACTACATATCCCATATCTGTTTTAATTTCACTATGCTTTGCACAATTTTCATTCCAGGCAAAAACCCCTGTATCTACATCAAAGGTTCCTATTTCCATGCTGCATCTGTCACACTGCACTGGAAAAGGAGGCTCTTTGATTGGATTATTTTTATCTCGTTTACTCCAATGTCCATCTAGATTATGAGTTAAAGGAAAATCTTCTATTTTATCATCATCACTTATTTCATGTCCAAATACTTCTTTCCAAGCATCTACAACCCAGTACTGTCCATTTTTTTCAATAACCTTGAAAAACCCCATATATCCACTATGAAATGCTAATATATCACCAACATATAAGTTGTCTCCACAAGCCGTATAACCTGTAAACTTTTCCATATGTCACCTCCGTTATTACTTTGACCCAATAAGATTTTTCTTATCTAAGAGTAATTTATGTAAATCACTTTTATATTTTGGCTTTTCACAACTGTGCAAAGGAATATAGTTGTTCTCCGTTCTATAAATTGGATATCCTAATAAACACACCCGATTTCTAAAAGCTTGACATCTGTGACAGGTCTTTGCTCTCATGCTACATTTCAACCCCTTAACACTAAGATTCCCTTTTTACATCAATGTGTCTCATTTTTCCTTTTCCAATTCTACCTCTCCAACCCCTACCTGAGTGACCTTTTTACAGGCAAAGCAAATATAAGAAGACGGTGTTCCTGTAATTTCATTGTCATTAGAAATTTAAAAAACAGGTTTATTACAAACCGAGCAGAAAGTTTTGTCTTGTTTCCTTATTTTATAATTTGATTTCATTGTTTTCATCTCCTTACACTTATAGTCAATTTGGTGTCAGGGCAAGAGAACATACAGCTTGTTGTCCGATTATAGTATCAATTGTGTAGTATTAAGGTATATGTGTGCAGATGCTCCGGATGAACCGGACACCTTTCCGTTTATATAAACTTATAATCATTCATCAGATTCAAATTGACCATCCTTACTAAAATCCTTCTTTTGCATTTGTTTCAAGTAGTCTGGAAATATCTTATGTTTTTTCCCATCTGCAAATTCTACAACTATCTCATAATCACTTATATAACCAATAACTTTACATGATAGTGGTTTTTCCGTATAATGACCTTTATATAAAAATCCATTTTTAACTGTTTTTGCTTTTTCAGAAGTAAACTTCCACTGTTTAAACTTTTCCAACATATTTTCATCTGAATCAAACTGCTTATATCCTTCTAATGGTTCTAACATATCTTGTCCCCCTCTTCCCTGTGCTTACAGGCTATCAATTTTTATACTTAATGCAAAATATTCCCTTTATCTTAATAAATTCCGTTTTTTTGTACTGCCGACTAGCCTAATTTCCTTTGGGGTATAGTTTTTTTATTATCAATACCTTTAAATCCTCAATATCACGAATATTATCTTTTAGCTTTGAAATACACTCCAACTGTTCTTTTGATATCTCGGTATGGTCTTCTTTTGTTACATTTTCATCATATATAGAATCTTGGTATTCTTTTGCGAGGTTCTCCAATGCCCTTACCTCTGCTATCATACCTACAATTTTCATAGACATTGCATTAAGTATGTTTCCGAAATCAGCTATAGATATTTTTGCATTATCGTCCATCAACAGTTACCTCCCCTTTTGCACCTAACCCTCAGTCTGGATGCAGCACATCATCTAAATATTGTGCATCAGTTCATACAACAAAAGCCAATCCATAGGAGCCCAACTCTTTATATCCCTCTCTAAGTGATTCAGAAAAATACCAGCCTTTCAATGCACCGCTTTTTTCTTCTTTCAAAATCCTGCGGTATATTGATAGAAACATGCTTTTAGGGATTTTAAATCCATGAAATTCTGTTGATTCGTTAGCAAAAAACATCACTTCTTCGTCTCCCCATTCACTTCTGTAAACAATTCTGTCAATAGAGTACTTTATACCGTAAACATCAATTTCTATAGGGTTTTTCAGCATCAACTCAAATCTAAAATTTGTTTCATATTCTCCACACATGTCTGAACCACTACTCAAATGAACTACTTTAAAATCCTGTATATATTCCTGCATTTTTTCACTCTCCTTAGTTCGCATTCTATAACTTTTGTGCCGGAAGCTCCGGCTGCTCTATAGATCCCGTTTAGAGATTATGAAATTAATTACTATGATTTAACACCATCACCTTTAAAAAACTGTGTCCTGTCATACCTAAACCACTTACGAACTTCATTTCTAGCACTTTCTGTCGAGAGATTTTTGAGAATTTGTTCTAAGAGAAGGTCAGAAGGACAAGCAAACAGGTTATTATCCTGTTCGATTTTTGGTGAATACATTTCAATAATCTTTTTTTGAATTTCATCTTGAATATAGTCAAGTGTACTTCGAGAATATTTTTCGCTTTCCAGTTTTATTATTGGATACTCTCCATACTGGACACCATTTTCCTCACAAATTTCTGAAGTTAAGAAAGTAACTGATACCCCATACTTTCTGCCCCTCATTGCAATGTATCCTATTATTTTTAGAGCATCATCGCTAAATTCCTTGTTTAAAGTACCTTCACTATTGCAAACAAAACATCTTTTGCCTTCAATATTAGTTTCGCCTTTACAGGCAAAACAAGTTACATTTATTGGTTCTTTTTCAAATATGATTTTCCCGTTATCCTCTCTGAAAATCACTTGGTCGCCAGTATTTATATTCTTCATATCGCAAATTTCTCTTGGTATAGTAATTTGCCTTTTTCCTGTAACAGTTGATTTAAAATATACGCTTTTTATGGGTATAGGCTTAAAGTTCATAAATATCCTCCTTGGAAATCCTTGATAATTACATTGTAAGGAAAATCAAGGATTTTGTCAAGTGAAACTTACCATTTTATGTATGCAAACATCCCATTTTGCATTAGCCTGAACTCAGACGATGGTTCCTTTTTCATCAATCAGAAAATTCAATAGAGTTTATAGCTCTCATTAAATCTTCTTTAGTTATAACAAGTTCACAAATTTTTCTATCTTTTTCTTTCATATTAACAGTCATTACATCTATTTTTATAAATCTTGAATCAGATGTTTTGGGAAACTGTAACCACCTTTGAGAAACTTCACAAGGGACACATCCTTCACCATTGCTGTTAATTATTCTTTGTTTTGCACTAATGTAAGGAAATTTTACTATTTTCTCTCTCATATCTACAGACCTCCGTTATTGCAATTTTTATCTCTCCGGGATAGGCAACTCGCTAACGTGTTTACCTTTCAATTCTTCCGGCCAAACAACTATACCCTCAATGACCTGCATAACTGTGTCCTCTTCTTTTATATCAGTAATTCTTACCTCGTACTGCAGCAATCCATTAAGTTTACAGTACCCTATTACTCCTGGTACACCGTTTAATGTCACTCCTGGAGTGTGGTAACCATTTTTATCAAAACAAAATCCTCTATATGTATTATCCATGCTATACCCCTATTCTATTATGATATCCGGTGAAGCAGTTCCCTGGCCTGTCCGATTTCGCAATCCCTAAATTTTTTAAGTAGTTGCCTATTATTCAGAAACTATCCACCTACGGGGTTTCTTATGCTCTTTATAATATATATAATCAATAAGACATTCTCTCGCTTTCTCACTTAATTCTTCCTTTGATTTATTAATAACTTTTAAAATATCAGCTTCTGATGGAAAATCATAAGTATTTTTTTTCTTTAACATATCATTAAACTGTTTATTTATAGATTCATCATAGGGTGTGTTCTTACAGTATTCAGCAGTAAACCAATTTAGAAAGTCCCACGTAAGCTGCCTGTGAAATTCATTTAATGACAATTTAATTGATGTATCTTCTATTGAAAGAGACTTATTAACATTATTTAAATCATCAAGCAGTTCAAATTTACTTTTTAGGGACATACCGCCCCAACGCCCTTCATAGGTTAATATTTTAAGCGTAATATTTACTAAAGTTGTTGAAATAATTTTCAAGTTATCTACTGTAGCATATGCTTCATCAACAGCTTTTTTCATTTCAGCTTCAAAGCCTGCACCTTTAAACCGTTGAATCTTATCTAAATTAAAGAAAGTTGCTGAAATAGCTCCTGCAACAATTGCCAATCCCATTTCTGTAGGTTTTGACAACATGCCAAAAATAAATCCTGGAAAAACTATAATAAGTACAGTTATTAATGGTTTTCCCCATGTCAAATTCATATAAAATCCCCCCTGTATAATAGTCCGTTTTTGCAAATATCTGAGTTATTTCCATTTTTCAGGATTAAGTAAATATTTTTCTTCCTCTCCGGCTTTTATGGAAAAAGGTATTCCTTTTTGAGAAAAATACAATTCATCAAATGTAGAAATAATAAACTTCTTTTCATGTAGATTTTTTATACATATCTTAATAATATTCTCCTGAGCGTTGCCACTATTAAGAATTGAATTTACTTTCTTTATTAAAAAAAATTCTGTTGCACACTGTAATTCCTTTAAAGCTTGAATAATTGTAAGCTCAATTTTTGTTTGGTCAAACATTTATGTACCCCTCTCCCCTGTACTCACAGGCTGTAAAATACTCCGTTTTCGCTATCTAAACATTAATATCCTATTAATAAAAAAACATAAATTGTAAATCAATATCATCATCAATATTTTCTGCTAGATAAGTTTTATACAAATATTCTTTATTTCTACAAGAGTAAACTTCTACAAATAAA
>JAOAGB010000048.1 GCA_026415995.1 Thermodesulfovibrio sp.
GAAACCTCTGGAAGGTCAAGTCCCTCTCTAAGAAGGTTGACTCCAATGAGAACATCAAACTTTCCAAGTCTCAAATCTCTTAATATTTCTACTCTTTCAAGAGTATCAATGTCGGAATGAAGATATTTCGCCTTTATACCAAGTCCTGTATAGTAGTCTGTTAAATCTTCAGCCATCTTTTTAGTAAGGGTAGTAACAAGCACTCTTTCACCATTGCTTATTCTTTTTTGAATTTCATCAAGCAAGTCTTCAACTTGGTTTGAAGCAGCTCGGATCTCTATTTTTGGATCGACAAGTCCTGTTGGTCTAATTATTTGCTCAACAATTCTTCTCTCCGATTTTTCAATTTCATAATCACCCGGAGTGGCAGAGACATAAATCACATAGTTAACCCTGTGTTCAAACTCCTTAAAGGTAAGAGGCCTGTTATCAAGGGCAGACGGAAGCCTGAATCCATAATCAACAAGCGTTTTTTTACGAGAGCGATCGCCCTCATACATTCCACCTATCTGCGGCACTGTAACATGGCTTTCATCAATTACTGTGAGGAAATCTCCTCTTGATGGTCCTGAATAAATATAATCAATCAATGTAAAAGGAGGCTCACCAGGAAGTCTACCGCTTAGATGTCTTGAGTAGTTTTCTATTCCATGACAATGCCCAAACTGACTCAGCAGTTCCATGTCAAAGCGGGTTCTTTTTTCAATTCTTTCAGCAAATACTTCCTCGCCTCGTGCTTTGAAATATTTAATTCTTTCATTAAGCTCCTCTTCAATGCTTTCAAGTGCTTTCCTAAGTCTTGGTTCAGGAGTTACCCAGTGGCTGTTAGGTGGAATAAATATTCTTTGAAGTCTCTTTGTCCTGGTTCCTGAAAGAGGATCAATTTCATAAATAGCATCAATTTCATCATCGAAAAACTCTATTCTGTAAGCTCTATCAAGACAATGAGAAGCAAATATATCAACTACATCTCCTCTTACACGAAAGGTTCCTCTTTTAAATTCATCTTCAGCTCTTATATAAAGTATTTCGACAAGCTTTTTTAATATGGCATCTCTGTCGGTTTTCATACCTTCTTCAAGGGTTACATGCATTGAAAGATAGTCATCTGGAGAACCTATTCCATAAATGCAAGAAACAGAGGCTACCACAATTACATCCTGTCTTGTCAGCACAGAAAGGGTGGCAGAATGTCTCATTCTGTCAATGTCATCATTAATAAGTGCATCCTTTTCAATATAAGTATCTGTCTCTGGAATATATGCTTCAGGCTGATAATAATCATAATAGCTTACATAATATTCCACAGCATTGTAAGGAAAAAGTTCTTTAAGTTCACCATACAGTTGGGCAGCGAGTGTTTTATTGTGAGCAATAACAAGAGCAGGTTTGTTTATTTTTTCAATTACATTGGCAATTGTGAAAGTTTTTCCCGAACCTGTAACTCCAAGTAAAACCTGATGTTTATAGCCTTTTTTAATGCTATCAACAAGCCGTTTAATTGCTTTTGGCTGGTCACCTTTTGGTTTAAAGGATGTGTAAATTTTGAAATTGTTCATTATATAGTTTAATTCTGAAGCAACTTTGCTGCTTTTTTTGCAAAATAGGTAAGTATTATATCTGCACCTGCCCTTTTTATGGCTGTAAGTATTTCCATCATTACGGCTTCCTCATTTAGCCAACCAAGCTGAGCTGCTGCTTTTACCATTGAATACTCACCACTTACATTATAAGCTGCTACAGGAATATTAAAAGTATTTTTGACATCAGAAATTATATCCAGATATGCCAAAGCAGGTTTTACCATAACAATATCTGCACCTTCCTCTATGTCAAGCGCAACCTCACGTAGCGCTTCCTTTCTATTTGCTGAATCCATTTGATAGCTTCGTCTGTCTCCGAATGCTGGAGCAGATTGTGCTGCTTCTCTGAAAGGTCCGTAAAAGGCTGAAGCATATTTTGCAGAATAGGAAAGTATAACTATATCAGTAAAACCTTCCTCATCAAGAATTTTTCTTATTTTTCCAACTCTTCCATCCATCATATCTGAAGGTGCAACTATATCAGCACCTGCCTTTGCATGAGAAAGAGCTTCCAAGGCTAAAATTTCAAGTGTTGCATCGTTATCTATTTTCCCATTTTTTATAATTCCGCAATGACCATGAGAAGTATACTCACAAAGACATACATCTGTTATGACAATCAAGTCTGGCACCGCATCCTTTATAGCCTTTATTGCCGTCTGAACAACTCCTTTTTCATCGTAGGCAGAGGATGCTTTTTCATCCTTATAGGAAGGAATTCCAAAAAGAATTATGGATGGAATTCCGAGCGAAAATACCTCTTTTGATGTTTTTACTACTTCATCTATGCTTTCTTGAAAACAGTCTGGCATAGAAGATATGGGGTTTTTAATTCTTTTGCCTGGTACAACAAATATAGGATAAATAAAATCCTGAGGAGTGAGAATAGTTTCTCTCACCATTTTCCTCAGGATTTCTGTTTTTCTTAATCTTCTCGGGCGATGAATGGGAAACATCGCTTATACGCCGCAGGAGCCTCCACAACCTGGTCCGCATGAAGGCATCGGTCCTTTAAGTATAAAGCCTTCCTGCTCTTCGTCTTCATAATAATCAAGCTCAATTTCACTCAGAAGATCAAAGGTTTGTTTATCTAAAAAAACCTTTAATCCATCCTTCTCAACAACTTCATCGCCTTCTTGCGGATTTTCATCAATATCAAGGCCAAAAGAAGGGCTACAATATCCCTCTGCTGAGAATATTCTTAAGCCCCAGCCTTCTTTTCCCTCATTCTTGAGGATTAATTTTGCCTTTTCGGCTGCCTTTGAACTAATACTAAACACATCTACCTCCTAAAAATTTATTCTAACTTCAGAATAGCAGTTTTTTAAAATAATTTGCAAGAAAAAAATTATAAAGATTAAAATATAAAGCATGAACCCTCTTATAAATAAAAGAATAACTAAATATCAACCTGAAAAATGTCAACAGATCGAAGATATAATAGCAGTAGAGAAAAAAATTAATATATACGTAAATGACGAAGAGATTGTATCACTCTCTGCCTCCCCCATACACATTAAAGAACTAATAGTTGGATTTTTAATGACAGAGGGTATTTTAAAGGGTGAATGGTGCCCAGAAAAAATTCTTATATATGACAATGAGAAAGAAATAAATGCTAAAGTTATACTTGAAGGTTTTATATCTCTTGAGGGCAAAACAATTACCTCTGGGTGTATGGCTTCTGTTAGTTTTATAAGAGATTTAAAAACAAAAATTAAAGATGATATATCAGTAGATGTGGGTAGTTTATTTAATCTTTTTAAAGAATTCCAATTAAAGTCCAATTTGTATAGAATAACTGGTTGCATACATGCAGCAGCTATGGCAGCTCTGGAAAAAATATTGTTCATTTCAGAAGATGTTGGAAGACACAATGCAGTTGATAAAGTTATTGGTTGGGCACTGCTCAATAAAGTTCCTTTTCAAGGTAAAATAATGCTTGTAAGTGGAAGAATTTCTTCAGAAATGGTGCTAAAAACTGCTAAATGGAAAATTCCCATTATTGTCAGTAGAACAGCACCAACTTCTCTTGCCATCGATATTGCAGAGGAAGTGGGATTAACAATAGTTGGTTTTTTAAGAGGAAATAGATGTAACATATATTGTCATGGAGAGAGAATAGATGACAAAAAATGAGTTGTTAATAAGAATTGAAAAAAATCCGGATTTATCAGGTTTAGATTTAGCAGGAATAAATCTGTCTGAGCTTGACCTTGTTGCAGTAAACTTTAGCAGATGCAACCTAAAAAATGCTGATCTTAGCAAGTCTAACTTGGCTTTATGTATTTTTGATGAAGCAGACCTTACAGGATGTAAAATAGACAGTTCTAATCTTACAGGTGCTTCCTTTAGAAATGCTATTCTTACAACTGCAGATTTTAATTTTTCCTTTCTTCCGGGAGCAGACTTTAGAAATGCAAAAATGAGTAATGTAAATCTCCTTAATGCAAAAATTACAGCATGTAATTTTCAATATACCTTGATAGAAGAAGCAAATCTTCAAATGGTTGAAGCCTCTCTTGCGGATTTCAAAAATGCAAAGATGAAAAAGGTAAATCTCAAACAGGCCACTTTTACAGGAGTAGATTTTTCTAATTCCTACATGGAAGAAGTAAGTTTTTTCAAATCTGAATTATCAGGAGCTAAGTTTATAGAAACAAAACTTATAAATGCAGAGTTTATCCATTGTTATCTTATTGCAACAGATTTCACTAACACCGTCTTTTCAAATGCTGTTTTTGAGAAAAATTTTGAATCAAGAGTAATAAAATGATTACTATTAATAAAAAATTAAAGCCACATGAGTTTATCAAATTCAGGATGGGGTATGTTTATTTTGACAAATCCTATAGAAGGTGCTCTATCTATGGAGTGATTATTTTTTAAAATTTCAATAAAAAAGCAAACCTCTTGTTCTTGCTTAACTTCTATCATTTCTAAAGGTATCTCTATTTCGAAAATTAAATCCATGGCAACATTTTCAATTTCTCCTGATTTTATCCACAAATTATCTTCTTCTTTGTATATATATGCTAATTCTTGATCGTAGGCATTCCAAATTATTTTTATTTTTTTAGGCTCAATGATATGAATATGAAATTTCAATTCTCTGAAATCTTTTAATGAACAAGAAGGATCGAGCCTTATATATAGATATTTTTTATTAAAACCAAAATAGAGTTCGGACAGAACTCCCTCTGACTTATGCATGCTACCACCGATTTTTTTTAACGTGAACTTGCCTGCCTCTAACCATTCAAAATATCCTGTTATTTTGCCATCTATTTTGGGATATATAAAGCCCTTTGGCTCAACGTCTGGCCTAATTTGTTTCATTTTTTTACTAATTGGAACATATAAAAAAGCAGGAGGTTCTTTACCTATTTTATTGTAAACACTGATGAGATGATGACGATAAATTTCATCAAATACATCTTTAGTTTCTGTATAATGCTCATCTCCATACCACCAATTCCAGTCACTTCCCTCTGCAATATATATTTCTTCCCAAGCTTCTGAGACTTCTAAATTAGGATTTTCTTTATGGAAATTAACCAAATCTTGCCTCACTTTATATAAATAATCCCATGACAAATTATCCTCCTCGTGGCCTATCCATATTGAAAAATTTGCATTAATCCATGAACCTGGGAAAATCTTCCTTAAAAATTTATTCTCAGGCTTTATTGAAAGGTAGTCTGAAAAAGTGACTGTTTCTATGTTTTTTTCAATCTGCAATCTTTCATATAGAATACTTAAAAAATCTAAACCATCATTCTTATAATACTCCCACGCATTTTCGCCATCAAGAATTACAGAAACTACTGAATTGTCGGGAAGATTCTTAATGCGGTCAATAAAGTCATCTACAGCCTTTTCACTGCTCCAGCTTGAATACACAAAACCTATTAAATCTGAAAGTATTCTATCTCTAAAAAAAATATTTAATCCTTCAAAATTATAAGGTTGATATAAAATCTCTGGATATATTAGCTTATCCCCCAATCTTAGATTGATACCAAGCGATTTTCCTAATATTTCTTCATCTGTTGCAATCCAATTTATTCCATTTACCTTAATTAATCTTAAAATCTCCTCACTAACAGAACCTTCGGAGGGCCACATTCCCTTTGGTTTAAAACCAAAGGTTTCTTCAAAAAACTTTATTGCTCTTACTATCTGAATCTCTGCATCTTCTGGAGCTCTAAAGTTGTTTTCAGGAAGGATAACCCAAGGCATACATTCCTTTGCTTTATAATTGTCATAGATCAATGGAAGGATTGGATGATAAAAAGGAGTTACAGAGATTTCTATCTGTCCTGATTTTACCATTTCTCTATAAGTAGGAATTATTTTTCTTAAAATTTCCATATGTTTATCAAGAACAAAATTTTTTTCTTCCTCTGTAAAATTTCTTCCTTTTTTCTGAAGTTCATTTAAAAACTTATCTTCTTTTCTGTGAAGAGGATCTATCCATACAAGATTAAAAAGCACTTGAAGATCTCTTATATCCTGATGATTAAACTTCTTTACTATTTTCTCTAAATCACCATAACTTCTACCTCTCTTTTCAAGTAATTCTGTATATCTTGGAAATTGTTTTACCATCGTATCCCAATTTGCAAGGAAAAAATTTTCAAGAATAAAAGTTATCTGTTCTAAATTTAAATCCTCAGCAGGTATTAAACTGTATTCAAAAAAAATATCTGTGGCACCCTTTTCATATTCAATGATTTGCTTTAAAAGGGACGGGACAATATTAAATGTAACCTTAACTTCAGGAAATTTTTTTAATATTAAAAGCATATCTAAATAATCTTTTGTACCATGTAGTCTAACCCAGGGAAGCATAAATTTCTTTTTTAAAGGGTCATAATAATAAGGCTGATGCATATGCCAGAGAATTGCTATTTTAATGCTCATTTTTCTTCATTTTTAAATTGAAAAATCATTTCTCCTGGCTTTACAAGCCCGAATTTTTCTCTGGCATATTTTTCTAAATATACTTGATCCTTTTTTAATAAATCGATCTCTTGTTTTAAAGAATCATTATTTTGTGCTATTTGATTTATCTCTGTTAAAAGTCTTTTCTCGTTCTTTTTAAGTTCTCTGTACTTTATATATCCCATATTACCAAATAAAAAACTGTATACCAAGGCTATTAATGCTAAACAAAGCAGAAGAATATATATTTTTACTCTTCTGCTTTGTTCTTTTCTAAGTTGCTCTTTTAAAGCATGTCTAACCATATCACATGCCAATATTATAAAAAGCAGATATTCCTCTATAAATAGCTACATCATCAAGCTCCTCTTCAATCTGAAGCAGCCTGTTATACTTAGCGATTCTTTCACCTCTGGAAAGAGAACCTGTTTTAATGAATCCTGTATTGCATCCTACTGCAAGATCTGCTATCATTGTGTCCTCTGTTTCTCCTGAACGATGTGAAATTACGGCTGTATATTTATTGTTTTTAGAAAGTTCTATGGCTTCAAGAGTTTCTGAAACAGTGCCAATTTGATTAAGCTTTATCAATATGGAATTGGCAATTGAGCGTTTCATGGCTTCCTTAATTATGGCTGGATTGGTCACCACAAGATCATCTGCGACAAGTTGAACTTTTTTACCAAGTTTTTTGGTAATTAATTCCCATCCTTGCCAGTCTGCCTCGCTCATACCGTCTTCAATGGAAATAATTGGATATTTTTCAATTAAGGATTCATAGTATGAAATCAAATCCTTAGAGCTCAATTTTTTACCATCTATAGAATAAACTCCTTCTGCATAAAATTCAGAAGCTGCTGCATCGAGAGCAATATAAATATCTTTACCTGGTTTGTATCCTGCTTTCTTTATTGAGTCAATGATTAATTTTATTGCTTCCTCATTATTTTCAAGCATAGGAGCGAAGCCGCCTTCATCACCAACTGATGTATTAAGACCTTTTTTCTTTAAAATACCCTTTAATGTATGAAAAACCTCAACTGCTGATTTCAGAGCCTCGGAAAAGCTACTAAATCCGGTAGGAACAATCATGAATTCCTGTATATCTAGATTGTTGTCTGCATGAACGCCACCATTAATTATGTTCATCATGGGAACAGGTAAAACTCTTGCATGAGTTCCACCTATATATCTGTATAGTGGAAGTCCGCATTCTTCTGCAGAAGCCTTACATACAGCCATTGATATCGCTAAAATGGCATTAGCACCAAGTTTGCTCTTATTCTCTGTTCCATCAAGATCTATCATAAATTTATCAATTCCTTCTTGGTCAGTAGATTCCATTCCAACAATGTTTGGAGCTATTTCATTCATCACATTCTCTACGGCCTTAAGTACTCCCTTACCCATATATCTCTTTTTGTCTCCGTCTCTTAATTCTAAGGCTTCTCTTGTTCCTGTTGATGCACCTGAAGGCACTGTAGCAATTCCGCTAACACCTGAATCCAGAAGAACTTCTACCTGAACTGTAGGATTGCCACGAGAGTCAAGAACCTCTCTTGCAATTATGTCTATAATTTCACCCATTACTAAAGCCTCCTTTCAATAAAATTTAACTATAATATCTTAAAATAGCAAATTCTATCAATGCTGATAAAAACATTATAATAGTTGCTGGAATAATTTTTTTATATATACCTAACATATCAGCTTTGAAATACTCTCTTGTAAGTACTAAACATAAATGTAAGGGTGATATGAGAACACCTGAATAACCAGCCACAAAAGCAAGAGATATCTCATAGGAAATAGTATTTTTAAGATGAAGTAAAAGAGGAAAAGTACTTCCAACAAAACCAACGCTTATTCCTGTAATAAGACCAATCAAAAAGGGAACAAGAATGAATACAAAAAGATATGGAATTCCTGTTTGGGTTATAGCTTCAGCAACACCCTCAACTGCCCCTGAAAATTGAATCATTTCTTTAAAAATAATTACGCCTAAAACAAGAACTATAACATCCAAGGTAAAGCCATATTTGATTATTTCAAAAAATTTTTTAAAATTTAATCTAAACCATAGACAAAGAAATACTATATTTATAAATAGTGCAATAGATAAGTCTATCTTAAAAATTATTACTGGTAAAAGAACAAGAACAAGAGGAATAAAACTATAAAGACTTTTAAGAATTTTTTTCCTTAACTCCTTATTTTTATCATTTTTAATCTTTTTCATACTCACAAAAAAGCCGGTGATAAAGAAAATAATAGCAATTGGAAGATTAAGAAGAATAAGATCCCTTAAAGGAACTCCTGAAACTGCCGAAGCTAAAACAATACCTGGATAAAGAGGTAAAATAAGCTCCCAAGGATGTCTATACCAATAGTTTATGAAAGCCTTTTCTTCTCTTGATATGTTCGTATTCTTTGTTGCTAAATCAACCATTGGTGCAGAAAGATAAGCACCTCCTAAAGATGGTAACATTCCGATTATAAGAGGCATTGATATGGTAGATAATTTTTTATTGCTTACAACTCTCTGTGAAACATCTGTCATTTTCTGCATAAGTCCTGTTTGTCTTAATGAATACTCAAAGGACTTAATTAAAGTGAGAGAAAGAAGTAAATTCAAGGAAGCATGATCAGTCAATCCTTTAAAAATAGTTAATGGAATTTTATTAAAGTCGATTGGATACAAAATAAAGAAGGTTAAAGAGCCAATAAGAAGTGCATATCCAATTTGTATTTTTTTACGGAGCAAAAAAAGAATAAAAATGAAGATTAGGATGACCTTAATAAGATCAAACATCTTTTATTTTTCTACCTTATGGATGGCCTCGCCATAGATATCAGCAATTGCTTCTCCAATGCATTCAGAAAGCGTTGGATGGGAATGAATTAAATCTTTTAAATCTTTTGCCCTTGCCTTTAGCTTTACAGCAAGAGCAAGTTCGTGAATTAATTCAGAAGCCTTGGGGCCTATTATATGAGCACCAAGGAGGATATCTGTATCAGCCTCTGCAATAACTTTAACAAATCCATCAATTTCACCTATTACATGAGCCTTCCCAATAGCTCTGAATGGGAATACACCCTTTCTAACTTTAATTCCCTCCTGTAAAGCCTCATTCTCCTTAAGCCCTACTGAGGCTACTTCTGAAATTGTAAAAATTGTTGAGGGTATCACGTTATACTTCATTTTCAAACTTTCTCCCATTATATTTTTACCTGCTATCTCCCCTTCCCTATATGCCACATGAGCAAGAAGCCATTTGCCATTTACATCGCCTATGGCATAGACGTCTTCTAAGTTAGTTTGCATATGTTCATTTACAATAATTTCTCCTCGGGTGCCAAGTTTAACTCCACTATTTTTAATCAATTCTGTATTATAAGCTCTGCCAACTGATACAAGAATCATCTCTGAACTAACTGTTTTTCCATTAGAAAGATTAATATCTATTGTTTCATCCTTTTTCTTTAAATCATCAATTTTAACGCCTGTATAAAATTCTATTTTTCTTTTTTTTAAAAGTCTCTCCAAAGCTCTTGATATTTCTTCATCTTCCATGGGCAAAACTCTTGGCATTAACTCTATTAGAGTTACTTTACTTCCAAGAAGATTAAATATCCACGCAAATTCACATCCAATGGCACCTGCACCAATTATTGTTATGGATTGTGGTATATCCTTCATCTTCCAAAGGTCATCACTAGAAAGAATCCTTTCACCGTCGAAGCTAAGCATGGGAAGTTCTGCAGGTCTTGAACCAGTAGCAACAATAATTTTATCAAACTGAATTTTTTCTAATGTTTGTTTTAATAGGACCGTCTTAGGATGTATTAGTTCAGCTTCATCTCTTATAATTTTTACTCCTGATTGTTTTAGAAGTATGCTTAAACCCTTTTTTTGACTCTCTACAACAATGTCTTTGTTATGCATAAGTGTTGATAAATTAATAGAAATATCACATAAACTCATTTTAGGATTATATTTCTGGGATTTTATTTTCTCTAAAAGTTCAAGAGAATATATAAGTGTTTTTGTGGGAATACATCCTTTATTAAGACATGTGCCACCGAGCTCTTCTTTCTCAATTAATAATACTTCCGCACCTGCCCTCCTTGCAGTAAGGGCAGATACATATCCTGCAGGACCTCCTCCAATAACAGCAACTTTCATTATCTCTCTTCTTCAAGATAGGATTCGTATTCCTCATGCTCCATTAAATCATCAACTTCATCAGGATGGTCCATTTCTATAACAGCAATCCAGCCTTTCCCATAGGGATCTTCATTGATAATTTCTGGATGGTCAATAAGTTCTTCATTTACTTGAACTACTACACCACTTACCGGTGCAATTACAGGGGATGAAGTTTTAGTTGATTCAATTTCAGCCATTTCCGTATCAATATCCACATGGGATTCAACCTCTGGAAGTTCAATGTAGATGATATCTCCCAGTGATTCTTGCGCATAATCTGTGATGCCTACCTTAACCTTTTTGCTTTTACCTGATAGTTTTACCCAAGTATGTTCTCTGTGAAACCTATAATTTTCTAAACTCATTTGCCCTCCATTTTATTGTTAGATAATATTTTCAATATTTACTTTGATAACCTATAATTTGTCAAGTAGAAAAAATTACTGTCTATCTCTGCCCATGAAAATTTAGCTTATCATTGATAATCATGAAATATCAACTAATCCTTCTAAATAATACTTTAAGGAAGAAAAATCCTGAGACAAAACATATGAAGGCATAAATAGTTAGAACATTTTTTACTCCTATCAGTTCTACTAAAAAACCAACTAAAATGTTACCTATTGGTGTGAAGCCGAGAAATACAAAGGAAAAGAAGCTCATTATACGACCTCTAAGTCTTTGGTCTGTTTGATTTTGAATAAAACTATTGCTGACAGTAAAAAAATTCACAAAGGCAAAACCCAAAAGAAATGCAAAAGCCATGGACATATAAAGATTTCTCGAAAAAGCTATTCCTAAAATACCTATTGGGAAAAGCATGGAAGCCTTAAAAATATGATTAGCTTTATTATCTATATCCTTTTTTAAAGTAATAATAGTAGCAGCAGTAAGAGAACCAAAGCCTATTGAGGAAACTATCATTCCAAGCCCTTCTATGCCTGAATTTAATACAGAGTCTGCGATAATAGGTAAAATTGGAATAAATGAAATACCAAAAATTGTAAAAGTTCCTACAGCACAAATTATGTACAAAATTTTCTTATTGTTCAGAAGAAAATGAAATCCCTCTTTAAAGAAAGATTTGAATGACATATCTCCATCAATTTTTAAACAACTTTTAGCACATAAAGTTATTAATATAATTATCAGAGGCAGAAAACTCAATGCATTTAGATAGAAACACATATGAAAATTCATATTAGCAACAATTAACCCAGCTAAAAAGGGACCTATAATTCTTGCAATATTAAAGGACATAGATTGCATAGCAACTGCTTTAGTGATCATTTCTTTTGGAACAATTTCTGATATAAAAGCCTGTCTTGCAGGCATATCAAAAGCAGCTGCTATTCCGAGCAGAAGAGAGGCGGCTGCAACATGCCAAATAGTAACAATATTTATCTGAATTACAATTCCGAGAAAAAGAGCAGGAAATAATGAGAAGACTTGAGTAAAAATTAATATCTTTTTTCTTGAGTATTTATCTGCAAGAACTCCTCCAAAAAGGGTAAATAGTAACATAGGAACAGAAGATAAAAAAGATACTAAACCAAGATATAAAGCAGATTTAGTCAAAATATATACAAGCCAATTTTGGGCTATATGCTGCATCCATGTGCCACTTAGAGAAATTATTTGACCTATCCAATATGCTCTGAATTCTTTTATTTTCAAAGGATGGGACATTTAATAATTATATCATTTGTTATGCATAGTCATGGACATCAAATTTTCTTTAATAGAAGATGTTATAATATTTTGTTATGGCAATGCTTAAAAAAGTCTTGTTATATCTAAGGATGATAAAAATTGAGCATAGTGTATTTGCCCTTCCCTTTGCCTTTGCAGCTGCCATGCTTGCTGCACAGGGGATACCTAATTTAAAACAAATTTTCTGGATTACTATTGCAATGGTTACAGCAAGAGCCTCTGCATTTGGTTTTAACAGAATAATTGATCGTAAGATTGATGCTCTAAATCCGAGGACTTCAAATAGGGAAATTCCTTCAGGAAAAATTAAGCTTTGGGAAGCTATTTTATTTACAATGATATGCCTTACAATTTTTGTATATTCTGCTTGGATGCTTAACCCACTTTGTTTAAAGCTTTCACCTTTAGCCATATTAATACTCTTTGTATATTCTTATACCAAAAGATTTACATGGACATGCCATTTATTTCTCGGAATAGCTCTTGCCCTTGCACCTCTTGGAGCATGGATCGCAATAAAGGGAAGTTTTGATTGGAAAATTATTCCTTTAGTAATAACAGTTATCTTCTGGCTTGCAGGATTTGACACACTGTATGCATTATGGGATGTGGAATTTGATAAAAAATTTGGAATCTACTCTATTCCCAAGGTTTTCGGTGTGAAAAAAGCTATCAATATTGCAAGATTTTTTCATTTAATTGCATTTTGCTTTCTTATAATTACAGGATTTATTTTTAAACTTAATTTATTTTATTGGATTGGAATGATTTTTGTTGCTTTTCTATTTATAAGAGAACATTCTTTAATAAAACCTCATGACCTTTCAAAACTTAATATTGCCTTTTTTAATATGAATGGATATATTAGTCTAACAGTATTTGTTTTCGTTGCCTTTTCACTATTGATTAAATTTTAATGATTTATAATGAAACAACACATTTAAATTTATCACAAGCATTAATTAGGGAAAAGGATAGCTTACTTCATCTTCTCCAGGAAAATAATGAAATTTATAATATTTCCATTTCCTCTCTTGGTTTAGGAGCTTTATTTTATGAGAAATCATTTATTTTAATTGAGGAAAATGAGGATACTGCTCAAAAAATTTTCACTGCAATAAAAACTTTTGGAGAATTTTTCAGTGTTTCCGACGAAATTATGTATTTATCCAGTGAGGGTCCTGGAAGAACAAACACAATTATTAAATTTTTAAATTCTAAGGGAAAAAGATTAATTACAACAAAAGATGCATTAATGTTCGACTCAGAAATTATAGATTTATCATTCCATATCAAAAAAGAATCCGAAATTGTAAGAGAAGAACTGTCTAAGAAATTACTGGGAGCTGGTTATTCAAAGGTAGAAATTGTTGTACAAGAAGGTGAGTTTTCTCATCATGGATGGGTTTTTGATATTTGGAATGTAGGAGAAGAATATCCATGCCGCATTGAATTTTTTGGCGATATTGTAGAAGAAATAAAATACTTTTATCCAGACACACAAAAGTCTTTTAAAAGTTTATCAGAGATATTAATTATTCCTCATCAAGAAGCTAAAAGAGATAAAAATATAATCGAATTTGTAAGTCCAGAAATTTTAATAACAACAGATAGAGACTTATTACCTAATAGTTCGATCAATTGCAGAATAATTAAAATCTCCCATATTCCTTATCAATTTTCAAATACCTCGATTGATGCGAAGGACAAATCAATTGCTGGATTAGGGATAACAAAAAGTGAAAGAAATAGTCTTTTTGATTTTCCCAGAAACTTAAAAAAACTGGGAATTCCCATGCTTATAGTTCTCAATTCTCAAGGAAAGGCAGAAACTGTAAAAGAAATTTTGTTTAATCACGAAATAATTGCACCCATTATCAATAAAAATGATGTAATTAATTACACAGGTAAATATGCCATTACTGTAGGAGAAATGCATGAATATCTATTCAGAGAAAATATTTTAATTATTACTGATCATGAAATTTTCGATGAAAAAATACATAGAAAGAAAAAACCAATTTTACAAAAAATACCATTAGACGGGATAGAGATAAAAGAAGGAGACTATGTAGTACATAAAGAACATGGAATAGGTATATTTAAAGGAATAAAAAGGCAAACCTATGAAGATTTTGAAGAAGATGTTTTAGTC
>JAOAGB010000066.1 GCA_026415995.1 Thermodesulfovibrio sp.
CAACGGGATAGCCTTGCTTTTTCCACTCAGGAAGTCCATCTACGAACTGTTTTACATTGGTGTAACCTAATGCCTCTGCCCTACGAGCAGATGATGGTGTGAGAGCTCAAGTAGGTCCTTGACAATAATAAACTATAGGATAATTTTTATCCTGTGGTAGTTTGTCAATGTGTTTATCAAACTCTGCAAACCAAATGTTAATTGAACCGGGGATGTGTCCTTCATTGTATCTTCCTGCTGGTCTACAGTCAATTATTAGAGCCTTCTTTTCGTCCCAAATCTTTTTCATCTCAGCTACTTTCACTACCTTTGCAGGATCAACTGCAACAGGAGGCTTTACATTAATAAGAGTGGCATAAAGTTCACCATTTTTCTCCACATAGGTGATTGCAATCTCTTTTTCCTTGGGTAGTTTGTTGATAGGTTGATTCCAATTTTTTAGCTTAGTATTAGCATCAAACTTTACAGTCCAAAGGGCTCCTGTGTCAATCTGAATCATTTCAGCCTTTCCAGAAACTGTCTTTACATTACCCCATAACTCTCCTGTTTTTGCAGTATGACAGCCAGGAAGAGAACATCCCTTAGCAATAATTGGTTTTTGTTGGGAAATACCCTGCGAGGCTATCAGAGCAAAGGCTAAAAAAAAGACAAATAGGATTAAAACCAAGCCTTTTCGTTTTTTATCCATAAAACACCTCCTTTTTTTCTATAATTGTAACGTTATTTATAGATTTTGTCAATAGATATATACCCATTAGCCCCTGAATTTACAAGCCATTTAACTTGACTTAAAATCAATTTATTTTATATACTCCCATATAGTATACCTGTTTTACAGGTAAAAATATAAAATGGGAGGTTTAAGATGAAAACATTTATAACAATTTTATTATCAACGATAATCTTTGTAACTTCTGCATATGCCTATGATAAGGAAATGGCTAAAAAATTTGATGCCATGTTTTCTCAGATGACTCCAGAAGTTTTAACATTGAGACCTTGCCAGATATCCACAAAGGATATTCTTGAAATGATTAAAAAGAAAGAGGAATTTGTTATTCTTGATATAAGAACTCCAGCAGAAACAAAACTTATAGCTCCTGTTTGGAAAGGTTCTTTAATAATTCCAATGCATGAACTTTTTAAACCAGAGAATCTTGCCAAACTTCCAAAAGACAAGAAAATTGCTGTTTTATGCCATACAGGTGACAGAGCAGCTGCTGCTACAATAGCATTGAGAGCCATTGGTTTTTCAAATGCCTTTCAATTTAGAGGTGGAATTACTGAGTTTGCTAAAGAAGTTGGTAGAATGGCAACAGAATATGTGAAAGAATAAAAAATTAAGGGGCAGCAATGCCCCCTACCCTTCAATTTTTAATTAAACTTACCACAAATAAAAATCTCTTTTTTATTTGCCTTAATAGATATCTTAATGTTAAATTATAAAAAATTAACTCAGAAAGGAGATGTGTAATGAAATTTCTTAAATTTTTTATTGTTCTTATTGGTATCTCTCTTATTGTTGCCTGTAGCCAGAGTAAGGATGAGGTAATTTTAAAGGCAGGCTCATCAGCTCTAACTAAAAAAGACTTGCAAGAAGACCTCAAAACTTTACCACCTCAAACAAAAGCCTTTCTTGCTTCACCTGAAGGTATAAATAGGCTTAAAGATGAACTGGTGAAGCGAGAGGTTCTCTATGAAGAAGCAAAAAAGAAGGATCTCGCTAAATCAGAGGAATTCAAAAGAAGACTTGAAGAATTTAAAAAAATAACTCTCATCAATATGTTACTGGAACAAGAACTTAAAAATGTTCAACAGGTAACAGAAAAAGATGCTAAGGATTACTATGAAAAGAATAAAGATCAGTTTATCAAACCGACAGAAGTAAGACTTAGTCAGATTGTTGTAAAAACTGATGAAGAGGCAAAAAAAGTATATGAAAGGGTTGATAAAGGAGAAGATTTTGCAAAAATAGCAAAAGAGCTCTCTAAGGATGAAAAAACTAAAACAAGCGGCGGTGATATGGGATTTTTTAAGAAGGGACAACTTGACCCTCAAATTGAAAATTTAGCATTCAGTCTAAGAAAGGGACAGGTTAGTATGCCTGTAAACCGCAAAGATGGACTATATATTTTCAAAGTTACCGATGTTAAAGGGACTCCCATTGAATTTGAACAAATTAAACAGCAGCTTACAGAACAATTAAAAGCAAAAAAACAGCAAGACTGGTTTAATAGTTACATTGATGAGTTAAAGAAAAAACATAAAGTAGAAATTAATGAAAAGGCTTTACAGGAAATGTTAAGTCAAGCTTTGATAGGTAATAAAACTGATGAAAAACCTGCTCAGACAAAATAGATTGTTATTTCCCTATGCAGAATTCACTAAAAATCAAATTTAAAATTTCTTCGGTGGTAACCACTCCCACAATCTGACCTAAAAAGTTGAGCCCCTCTCTGAGAAACATAGCAGTTATCTCAAGGGGTTCATTTTTTTTGAAACTCTCAAAAGCATTTTTAAGCGCTAAATAGGAACCCTCAAGGGCAATTTTATGTCTTAATTTTGTTACAATTAGTCCTTCTTGTTTATATTTACCAGAAATTACTGTATTAAAGATCACTTCCTTTAATTCTTCTATGCCTTCACCATTTAATGCAGAAATTTCAACATTTTGTTTGTCTATCAATTGTTCTGGAATTTTAAATTCCTTATTTTTTATATCCTTTTTATTTAAAACAACTATTACTTTTTTATCCTTTACTTTATCAATTATCTCCATATCAAGTCTATCAATCTCTCTACTCATATCAAGCAATAGTAGCACTAATTCTGCTTCATCTACAGCCTTTAAAGTTCTTCTTATACCTTCTGCTTCTACAAGATCATGGGATTCTCTAATTCCAGCTGTATCAATTATTCTTAAAGGCATTCCTTTTATATTCACATACTCTTCGATTATGTCTCTTGTAGTTCCTGGTATTTCTGTTACTATTGCTCTGTCTTTCATCAATAGAGCATTCAGGAGAGATGATTTTCCAACATTTGGCTTTCCTACTATTGCTACCCTAAGCCCTTCTCGGTAAATTTTTCCTTCTTCATATCCTTCAATAAGTTTCTTTATCTCTTCACTGATTCTTTTTATCTCATCTTCAATTTCTTTTCCTGTCAGTCCATCAATATCCTCTTCAGGAAAATCAATATAGGCTTCAACATGGGCACAAACTCTCATTAATGCATCCCTTAGTTCATTTATCTTTTCAGATAGCTTTCCACTTAAGTGCTGTATTGCTATTTTTTGGGCCTCTTCAGTTTTTGCCCTAATTATGTCAATAACTGATTCTGCCTGACTAAGGTCTATTCTACCTCTTAAAAAAGCCCTTTTAGTAAATTCTCCGGGTTCAGCAACTCTGGCTCCTTGGCTTATAACTATATCAAGAATTTTCTTTAAAGTAATATAGCCACCATGACAGTTTATCTCTACTACATCCTCTCTTGTGTATGTATTGGGTGCTCTCATTACAGAGACAAGAACCTCATCAACTTTTTCATTTGTTTCTGGATTAACTACGAAACCATAATGAATAGTATGGGTTTTTACTTGTGTTAACCTTATTCCTTTAGGTGAAAGAAAAATTTTTGATACTATACTGATTGCTTTAGCTCCACTAATACGAATAATACCTATGCCACCTTCACCTAATGGCGTGCTTATGGCAGCAATTGTGTCAAATTCCGAAGAAATCACTTAGCTTTTTTAATCTTTTGATTTATATAAAATTGTTGGGCTATTCCAAAAATATTATTTATAAGCCAATAAAGAACAAGTCCTGAAGGAAAACTGAGAAATAGAAAGGTAAAAACTATTGGTAGTATTAGCATTATCTTTTGTTGAGTTGGATCTGCAGTAGAAGGAGTCATTTTTTGCTGAATAAGCATCGTAGCACCCATCAAAATGGGAAGAATATAATAAGGATCTTTTACTGAAAGATCCTGTATCCAAAACATGAAAGGAGCCTGTCTAAGTTCTATAGCTATTGTAAGAATTTTATATAGAGCGAAGAAAACAGGAATCTGCAATAAAATTGGTAAACATCCTCCCATTGGGTTGATTTTATATTTTTTATAAAGCTCCATCATCTCTTTCTGAAGTCTCTGCGGATCATTTTTGTATTGTTCTTTTAACTGCATTAATTTAGGTTGAAGTTCACTTAATTTCTGCATGGATTTTTGCCCTTTGTTGACTATAGGAATGAATGGAATTCTTACAATGATTGTAAGGATTATTATAGCAATTCCATAATTATTTACAATTCCGTAAAGAATCTTTAAAAACCAGAATAAAGGAAGAGCTATAAGCGAGAAAAATCCAAAATCAACTATATGTTCCAGTCCCACATTAAATTTTTTAAGATAATCATAGTCCTTTGGAGAAGCAAATACTTTATAATGATTTATACCTTCATTAAATTCTACTGCTGTAAGAGCATCTCCATTATAAGGTAATACAACAAATTGATTAGCCTTGCTTACAGGAACAATAGCTGAAAAAAAGTATTTATCTTCCTGAGCAATCCATTTTACACCTTCTTTATATATAACTGTTTCCTTTATCTTTGATGGAGTAAGTTCAATCCTGTCTGACTCTTTTAAAATAACCGGTCCCCAATGCGTTGCTTCCTCTTTGTCAAAAATTCCGAAGTTCTTCCCCAGGGTTACATAATAAGAACCGACTCCACTGATTTCGTCCTTTACATCAATGGCATAATCATTTTTATTAAATATAAAGCTTCTCTTAATTGAAATATTTCCATCACTATAGTAAAAAACAATCACAGCTTCATTGGAATCTTTAAATAATGCCTTTGAATCATCAATATTAAATATAATTTTTGAATAATCAAATTTGCTGTCTTTGACAATAGAAATGGCTGGAATGTCATGGGAACTTAGTTTAATTAAATTACCTTTCGTGTCCTTATATTTTTTTAATTCAACAGACCTAATGGTGGCACCTTCATTTGAAAGAATAACCTTAAATACTTCATTTTCTATACTCACTTCTTTATAGTTTGTATCTTTGGTTAACTGTTTTGGTTCATCTTTCTTTGAAGAAGGAAGTTGAATCTGTTTAGAAGGAATGGTTTTTTCCTCTTGTTTTGTTTCCTCCTTTGCCTGAGAAGTTTGATTTTTAGGCTGATAATACTTTGTATAAAAATATTGGCTACCAAAAAGTATAGCCATACTTAAGATTACTGCTAATAAAGTTCTTAATCCTGTTTTTTCCATAACCTCACCTTAAAGGGTCGTATCCTCCCGGATGAAAGGGATGACATTTAAGTATTCTTTTTATTGCAAGAAAAATACCTTTTAAACCATATTTTTTTATAGCCTGTTCAGCATATTCTGAACAGGTCGGATAAAACCTGCATGCTGGAGGCTTAAGAGGAGAAATAAACCTCCTGTAAATTTTTATGCAAAAAAGGGTAAATCTAGATACTAAGGAGTTAATCTCCATCTACCCTTTGCTCTTCTTCTTTTGATTACTCTCCTTCCACCAGGTGTGCTCATTCTCTTTAAAAATCCGTGAGTTCTTTTCTTCTTAAGTTTATGAGGATGATAAGTTGTGTAAGATCCCACTGCTGTCTCCCTCCCGATTTAAAATTTATAAGGTATAAGAGCTTTTATTGATTTATACATTGTTTCATCAATCAATGCTGAATGCCTAAGGTTTCTTGTTCTTTTAGAAGATTTACCCGTAAGAAGATGGCTTTTATTTGCCTTTCTACGCATAATTTTTCCAGTTCCTGTAACCTTAAACCTTTTAGCAGCGCCTCTGTGAGTTTTGATTTTTGGCATAAATAATCTCCTCCTTAACAAGTTTAGACATTTATTTTAATAAAATTTTGAGGAATTTATCAATCTTTACCAGGTGCAATAATCATACTCATATTATTTCCTTCAAGGCGTGGTTCCTGTTCCACTTTATGAGGAAAACCTACAAGAAGAGCTTTAATTTTATCAAAAACTTTCATTCCCAGTTCATGATGAACTATCTCTCTGCCTCTGAAAAATAAGGTAACTCTTGTTTTGTCTCCATCTTCAATAAATCTCTTAATATGTTTTACTTTTAACTGAAGGTCATGGTCTGAAATCTGAGGTCTTATTTTAATCTCCTTAACTGTAGAAGTCTTTTTAGCAGATGTCTTTTTTTCAAGTTGATATTTATATTTTCCATAATCCATTATTCTACATACGGGTGGGCTTGCATTAGGAGCTACCTCTACAAGATCATATCCTCTTTCTCTTGCTATGTTTATAGCTTCTCTTAATCCAACTACGCCGAGCTGTTTTCCATTTTCATCTACCAGCCTAACTTCTTTTGCCTTAATGGCTTCATTAACTCTTATGTCTTTTGTTGCTATTTCGGCACCTCCTCAATTTGTTTTTTTTCTTTTATTTCTTTACTGATAAAATCAATAAATTTTCCTAATTCAATTAGTTCAAAGTTATCTCCATTTCGACGTCTTACTGTAATCTTTTCTGTTTCAATCTCTTTTTCTCCAAGTATTAACATATATGGAATCTTCTCTATTGTCGCCTGCCTTATCTTATATCCAATTTTTTCATTCTCAATATTAAGCTTTGCTCTTATTCCCTCTGTTAAAAGTCTTCCATACACTTTCTTTGCATAATCTACATGTTTTTCTGAAATTGACATTACCTCAACCTGAACAGGTGCAAGCCAAGTGGGAAAAGCGCCAGCATAGTGTTCAGTTAAAACTCCCATAAACCTCTCTAAGGAACCCATCAAGGCTCTATGAATCATGATAGGTCTGTGTTCTTGTCCATCTTTGCCTCTATAGGTAATATCAAATCTTTCAGGGATGTTAAAGTCAACCTGTATGGTAGAGCACTGCCATGCTCTATTTAGAACATCCTTTATTTTTATATCAATCTTAGGACCATAAAAAACTCCTTCACCTGGATCAATTTGATAGACAAGCTTTCTCTCTTTGAGAGCCTGCTCTAAAGCTGCTGTTGCTCTTTCCCAGTTTTCAAGAGTTCCCACATATTTTTCTGGTCTTGTGGATATGTAAATTTCATAATTATCAAAACCAAAAGTAGAGAGAATAAAAACAGTAAAATCAAGTACTTTCTGAATTTCTTCTTCGAGATTTTCTTCTGTGCAAAATATGTGAGCATCATCTTGAGTGAATCCCCTTACTCTAAGAAGTCCATGTAAAACTCCAGACCTCTCATATCTATAAACTGTTCCAAGTTCTGCAAATCTCAATGGTAAATCTCTGTAGCTACGAAGCTCTGATTTATAAACCTCAATATGAAAAGGACAATTCATTGGCTTAAGTTGATAGGCGACTTCATCAATCTGCATGGAAGAAAACATATTTTCCCTGTAAAAATCAATATGACCACTCTTAGCCCATAAATCAAGCTTTGCAATATGGGGTGTGTAAAGAAGATTATAACCAGCTCTTAAGTGTTCATCTTTCCAGAAATCCTCTATGACTTTTCTTATTATTGCTCCATTGGGAAGCCAAATTATCAAACCAGGTCCTATTTCATCACTTATATCAAAAAGTTTAAGTTGTTTGCCAAGTCTTCTATGATCTCTCTTTTTTACTTCTTCAAGAAACTTCAGATAATCATCCAACTCTTCCTTTGTAGCAAAGGCAGTGCCGTATATTCTTTGAAGCATTTTATTTCGCTCATCACCACGCCAGTATGCACCAGCCACACTAAGAAGCTTAAAAGCCTTTATCAAACCTGTATGTGGAATATGAGGACCTCTGCATAAATCTATAAATCCGTCTTCTTCATATATGGAAACTTTTTCATCTTCTATTTCATTGATTATTTCAATTTTGTAGGTTTCACCAAGAGATTCAAAAAGTTTTATTGCTTCCTCTTTTGAAATATCCTTTCTTACAAAAGGTTTGTTTGCCTTAATGATTTCCTGCATTTTTCTCTCTATTTTTTTCAAGTCTTCTTCTGTAAAAGGTTCGTTTTTGTCAAAATCGTAATAAAATCCATCTTCAATAGCCGGACCTATTGTAACTTTTACCTGAGGAAACAATTCCTTGACTGCATGAGCCATTATGTGAGCTGTGCTATGCCTTAATATCTCAAGTCCTTCAGGGCTATGGGGTGTGATTATCTCAATTTCCTTATCATTTATTTCATTTAACGAAGAATATATATAAGATAAATCCCTTAATTCATTATTAATTTTAACTGCTATTACTTGATTTTCCTTAAAAAATTTTTTTATCTGTTCTGGAGGTATGTCTAAAATCTTATTTTCCTTCTTTATCTTAATTCTATGCCTCCTTAATCTTTAATTAACTTTATATATTAAATCAAACTATGTTAAGCAATCAATAGTATTTTAATTTTTTTTCTTCATTTTTTCCTTTACTATCTCCGTTACTTTACGAAAATCAATTTTTCCACTACCCATTTTGGGAAGTTCATCAAGCTCAATAAAATACTTAGGTATTGCAATATTTGGTAGTACTTGTGAAAGTGATTTAACAATTTTCTTTTCATCTATCTTTTCTGTTACTGCTACTGCTATTTTAGCACCTTTTATCTCATCGGGGACTTCTACTACACAACATTCAACATTATTGGGAAGAAGTTTCTCAATTTCCTCTTCTACTTTAACAAGAGAGACCATCTCTCCTCCAATTTTAACAAATCTCTTGAGTCTTCCAGCATGCCAAAGATAACCGTCTTCATCAATAAATCCCATATCACCTGTATCATACCAGCCATGACGAATTCTCATTGCAGTTTCTTCTATCTCATCATAGTATCCTTTCATAACATTATCACCTCTTACAAGGATTCTTCCCACTTCATTGGGCTTACACTCCTGTCCTGTGTGATAATTCTCAATCATTACCTTTATGTTTGGAATAGGCTTTCCAATACTTCCAGGTTTATTAGCATTTGGCATATTTGCTGATATTACAGGTGATGTTTCTGTTGTACCATATCCTTCTAATAAAACCTTATTGTGTTTCTCCATAAAAGCATCTCTCAATGCCTGTGGGCACTTATCAGCTCCGCTTATCATGAGTCTAAGGCTATCAAAATCCCCCTTTTCTGATTTTTTTAGGTATCCCCACCAAAAACTCGGTGTTGCTGCCATAACTGTAGGCTTTTCTTCTCTTACAATCTGGCATATTTTCTGATATTCAAGAGGATTTGCATAGGAAATTATGGTCATACCATGATAAAGTGGTGTCCAAAGATTCACAGTAAGTCCGAAAACATGAAAATATGGAAGATTTGCAAAAAGTATATCTTTATCGCTTAATTCAGCCATTTCACTGAAACCTTCTATATTACTCATAATATTTTTATGACTAAGTTCAACAGCTTTAGGGTCTTTTTCACTGCCAGAAGTAAAAAGTATTACAGAAGTTTTTTCATCATCTTCATCACAGTTACAGTACATTAAAAGAAGTTTAAGGGGCATTTTTGATATGGCAGCAGCTATTAATTTATCTTTTATACTTACTGTATCAACTATATCCTCAATAAAAATCATCCCATCAACTACAGGGCAGTTAATCTTCTCAAGAAGAGCCCTTGAAGTTATCACTGTTTTGAAATCACATTTTTTCTGAGCATATCTTACATTATTCTCCGCTCCTGTTGAGTAATTAATCATCACTGGAACTTTTCCAGCCATTAATGTTCCAATTATAGAAAAAGCACATCCTGCAGAAGTGGGAATCATTATGCCAATGAGTTTTTCTTTTAGTCCTTTGATTTTTTTTGAGAGAACCAAACTTGCAATAAGTGCCTTATTGTATGTAACCTTTCTGTCAGAGTATCTATCAATAAAGGCTAACTTACTGGGAAACTTCCTTGCTGTGTATATAAATTTT
>JAOAGB010000077.1 GCA_026415995.1 Thermodesulfovibrio sp.
ATACAGGAACAACTTGTTCATTCACAAAAGATAGAGGCTCTTGGTATGTTGTCTGGAAGAATAGCCCATGAGTATAAAAACATTCTAACAGGAATTTTAGGTTTTGCTGGCATCCTTAATAATAAAATACAAGATAAAAATCTAAAAAAATATGTTCAAAAGATTATTGAAGCAGGAGAACGTGCAAGAGATTTATCTAATAAACTTCTTACTTTTAGTAGAAAAGAAGAGATCAGTTTGGCAAAAAGAATTAGCCTTAATGCATTTCTAATTAACTATTCAGAATTTATACAATCCATAATTGGAAAAGATATTGAATTAAAACTTCATCTACCAGAAAAAGAAATTTTTTATGAAATAGACCCTACACATCTTGAAATAATTCTTTTGAACCTTATTACAAATGCAAGAGATGCCATGCCCGAAGGTGGAGAAATTACCTTAGCCTTAAAGGAGATGTATCTTGATATTACATACCAACATACTCATCCTATTGTGAAGCCAGGAGATTATATTGTCCTATGTGTTACAGACACAGGAACAGGTATGGATGAAGATACAAAGCAAAAAATATTTGAGCCCTTTTTTACAACTAAACCTGAGGGAAAGGGAACAGGTTTAGGTTTATCAACTGTCTATGGTTTAATAAAAAAATATAATGGACATGTTCATGTATATAGCGAACTGGGAAAAGGTACAACTTTTAAGATATATTTTCCTCAGAAAAGTAAGAAAAATTCTCATTTAATTGATAAAGAAAAATTGAAAGGTAATGAGACATTGCTAATCGTTGATGATGATGCTCAGGTAAGGCAGTATTTTGCATCATTCCTTAAAGAATATGGTTATCAGGTATATGAAGCTGAAAATGGCAAAAGGGCAGTTGAAATATTTGAAGAAAACAAAGAGAAAATCGCCCTTTGTCTAATTGATTTTGTTATGCCTGGGATGTCAGGGATAGAGGTTAAAAGACAGATAAACAATATGAATCCTCATACAAAAATAATAATAATGAGCGGAACTCCTGTAAATTTGAAGGATTTCATTAGTATAGAAAAATCAATATCTCCCGAAGAAATATTATTTAAGATAAGAAATATACTTAATTAAAAGGAGTGAAGAGTATGGTAAGAAACGACAGATGGATTAGAGATATGGCTCGAAAGGGTATGATTGAACCCTTTGAAGAAGGACTCGTAAGGGAGGGCGTTATTTCATACGGCATAAGTTCCTATGGCTATGACATGAGAGTTGCCGATGAATTTAAAATATTCACTAATATTAATAATACTGTTGTTGATCCTAAAAATTTTGATCCCAAAAGCTTTGTTGAATTTAAAGGCAATGTATGTATAATTCCACCAAACTCCTTTGCCCTTGCCCGATCAGTAGAATATTTCAGAATTCCAAGAGATGTGTTGGTGCTCTGTATTGGTAAATCCACCTATGCAAGATGCGGAATTATTGTAAATGTAACTCCTCTTGAACCAGCTTGGGAAGGCTTTGTAACTATTGAGATATCTAATACAACTCCCTTACCTGCAAAAATTTATGCCAATGAAGGAATTGCACAATTAATATTTATCAAATCAGAAGAAGAATGCCAAATTTCCTATGCAGACAGAAAGGGAAAATATCAGGCTCAGCAAGGGATAGTGCTTCCCAAGATATGATAAATGAAAGAGTAATAATAGCTCTTGACTTTTCAAATAGGAAAGATGCCTTAAGGATCGTTGATGAACTTGATGATTTGGTAAATTTTTATAAAGTAGGGCTTGAGCTTTTCCTTAGTGAAGGTGTTGAGATTTTAAAAACTCTCAAAAATAGAGGAAAAAAAGTCTTTCTTGATCTTAAATTTCACGATATTCCAAATACCGTAGAAAAGGCTGTAAAAGCAAGTTTATCTTATGAAGTTGATATGTTAACCCTGCATTCCTTAGGTGGCTTTGAAATGATGAATAGAGCAAAACATGTTGTAGAAAAAGCAAAAACCTTCCAGAATACTCAACTTAAAATTTTAGGAGTTACAGTTCTCACAAGTTTGGATAACAAAACTTTGACAGAAATTTATGAATTACCAATTAATGCCAACTCTCTTGTTAAAAATCTCGCAATGCTTTCAAAAAAAGCAGGACTTCACGGTGTTGTAGCATCCGCTGTAGAAGTAGCTGAAATTAAAAAACATTGTGGAAAGAATTTTATTGTAGTAACTCCTGGAATAAGATTAGAGAAACTGTCTAATGATGACCAGAGAAGAACTGTAACTCCAAAAGAGGCTTTTCTTCTTGGAGCTGACTACATAGTGATTGGCAGAGCAGTTACATCAACAAAAAACCCAGCAGAGGCAATCCTTAACATGTTCACATAAAGGTCTATTTATGTATAATTATAAACAAGATGAAAGTAATCATCTGCACAAATAGAACTTATCTTTCAGAATTAATACTGGAATATTTAAAGGAAGAAATCGAACTTATTGAAAACCATCCTATTAATGATGAACTTATTGACCATATTTATAAGAGTAATCCTGATTTAATACTGTTTGATCTGTTCCATATAAAAAAAAGAGAATGGAAATTTATTGAAAATCTTACTACAGCACCTTCGCTGAGAGAAACGCCTTTAATTTTAATAATCGGCAATAAAACTGAAGGGCAAATTAAAAAGATTTGTGAATTTGAAATATTTGACTATTTGATAGAAAAAATATTTAAATGTGAGCTTATTATGAAAATAAATAAAGCAAAAGAGATTGTAGAAATAAAAAAGGAGTTTAATAAACTACTTACAAAGGACCCATTAACAGGTGCTTACAATAGAAACTTTGTTAAGGAAAGAATTCAAGAAGAGCTAAGTTGGTGTTGTCTGTATAAGGAGCCTCTCAGTTTAGCCCTCTTTGATATAGATTTTTTCAAGAGAATAAATGATACCTATGGACATCTCTCTGGCGATAGAATCTTAATGGAGCTTGTTTCATTAGCAATTGACTTTTTACCAAACCGATTCACCATAGGAAGGTATGGAGGTGAAGAGTTTTGTATAATGATGCCTTCCACAAATGAAAATGAAGCAATTGAGATGTGCGAGGAGTTTAGACAAAAGGTTTCAGACTACCAGTTTCACACTTTTTCAGGTGAAACTATAAAATTATCAATAAGTATTGGAATTACAACATTTTATGGAGAAGAGTTAATAACCATAGAGGAAATAATTCAAAAGGCTGATATAGCTCTTTATAAAGCCAAACACTTGGGAAGAAACAGAGTAATTTTTGAACCTTTTATAGTAGAATAAATAAAATATTACAAATTAAAAACATAGGGAGGAGAAAATGAAAGGAGTAGCCTTATTAATATCTTTTTTAATGCTTTTTACAGTTGCCTGTGGGCAGCTTCAGCAACAACATTACGAAGGTGCAGGCATAGGAGCATTAGTAGGTGGTTTAGCAGGTGCATTGCTTGACAAAAAAAATCCATGGCGTGGTGGCGTAATTGGAGCTGGATTAGGAGCTGTCTTCGGTGCAACAATTGCTGACATTTCCACAAGAGGATCAAGAGAAGCCTATCAAACTGGTCGTCCGGTAGAATATAGGACAGAGGATGGTAGAGGTTATTACAGAGCTGAACCTACAAGTGATTATTATTACAAAGACCCCTATACAAAATGTAGGAAAGTATCTGAAAAAGTATGGGAAGATGGAAAACTTGTTAAAGATACTGTAAAAGAGGTATGTGAATCAGAAAAACAAGAGAGAAGCTATTAAATTAGAAGAACTTAACAAAGAGGCATAAAAGTATGCGAGAGAGACTAATTAGACTTATCTATGAGAAAGCCTTTAAATATAGTGAAGAGCCTATATTCAGACTTACATCTGGCGGTATGAGTAAATACTATTTTAACTGTAAAGCTGTTACGTTATCGCCCGAAGGCATGTATTTAATAGGCAATATAATCTATGAAATGATCTCTAACATTAATGTAAAAGGGATCGGTGGGCTTACTTTAGGAGCAGATCCAATTGCCTATGCTGTAGCTTATACTTCATATCTAAAAGGAAATCCTATTGAAGCCTTTGTAGTGAGGAAAAAGGCTAAGGAACACGGAACAATGCAATGGATTGAGGGTAACATAAAGGCAGGTGAAAACGTTGTAGTTGTTGATGACGTAATTACTACGGGAAGTTCAACCATTCAAGCAATAACAAAACTTAAAGAAGCAGGAATCTTCGTCAAAAAGGTTGTTGTACTTGTAGATAGGCAAGAAGGCGGAAGACAGAACATAGTAAAATTTCTTAATGAATGTGGTTTCCCTGCAGAAATAGATGCTGTTGTAACAAGAGATGAAATAATGGGACTTTTATAAAAGTTGACAAGAGAAATACGTTTCCAATGTGTAACTACATGCTCCTCCCTTTGTTGTGGAGGAGCTACTATAATAAATCTAAAAGAGATTAATAAATTATATAAATTTTTCCCTATAACAATAGGTTTTAGGAAAGTCTATCCTGTGGATTCCTTACATTCAAACTATCTTCAGGATATAACCTTCAAGTATAAAAATTTTTACATAATTGGTGATTTTATAGCTGGAAACAGATTTAGTAAAAGATGCAGGCTTTTAAAAAACTCTCTTTGTACGATACATGGGGAGCAAAAACCTCTTCAATGCATGATTATTCCTTTTTCTATCACTTTTCCTGAAGAATATCAGGATAAAGTAATAAGAGAAAAGAAGAAAGGTGCTTTTAAAAACTGTAACGGTTTTGTAAACAATTTCCCCATTGTCTGGGATGGAAAGTTTATGAACATTGAACTAAAGAACAATTTTTATAAATTAAAAGAAGCTCTCAACTTTCAGGTCGATTTAATGGAAAAAATATTTGCTCAACTTAGGGAAACCCTATTTTTCTCCAAATTTATAATTTCTAAGGATGGTTTATTTGAAGTGCCTCTCACAGAGAATTTCATTAAAGAGATCTTTATTAGAGCTTCTATAGAAGACCCGGCAGAATTTATAAGAATTCAAAAGGCTATGTTTATTAAGGAATTGACGACAGAAAATTTCAAAAACTCTCTGTTTATAGAAGCTTTAAGCATACTTGATAAGCTAAGGATTTGACAGAAATGAGAAAATCTTATTAATATTAAGAATATCCCTTCCATTAGGAGGTTTTTAGTGGCAGGTCATTCCAAGTGGGCTCAGATCAAACATAAAAAGGCACAGGTTGACGCAAAAAGAGGTAAAATATTCACTAAAATTGTAAAAGAAATCTCTGTCGCAGCACGTCTTGGTGGCGGTGATCCAGAAAAAAATCCCAGACTTAGAGTAGCCATTGAAAAAGCAAGAGATGTTAATATGCCCATGGATAACATTAAAAGAGCAATAATGAAAGGAACCGGTGAACTAGCAGGCACAACCTATGAAGAAGTTATTTATGAAGGATATGGACCTGGAGGTGTGGCTCTTTTAATTGAAGCAATGACTGATAACAAAAACAGAACTGTTTCTGAAATAAGGCATCTTCTATCAAAACATGGTGGAAGTCTTGGAGAATCTGGTTGTGTCTCATGGATATTTGAAAAAAAAGGATATATCCTTGTTGATAAGAAGACTATCGATGAAGATACCCTTCTTTCCATTGCCCTTGAAGCAGGCGTTGATGATGTAAAAAATGATCCGAAGGAAGATAACTACGAACTCATATTTTCCCATGAAAATTTAAAAGATGTTAAAGCCTCTCTTGAAAAGGCTGGGATAAAAATATCACTTGCAGAAGTAACTATGTTACCTAAAAACTATGTATCCATAGAAGGAGACGATGCAGAAAAAATGTTAAAACTCATGGATGCTTTAGAAGACCATGATGATGTGCAGAATGTATACGCAAATTTTGATATACCCGATGAGGCAATTAGCAAGGTAAGTGCATGATATGGATCCATCCATAAAACTTACCTTTAAGCGAAAATTTATCGCTGGACTGCTTGTAACAATACCTATTGCAATAAGTATTTTTATTTTTATACAGTTATTCAAAATAGTTGATGGACTTTTAGGTCCAATTTATGACTATATTTTTGGAAAACATATTGCAGGACTTGGCTTTTTAACAGCTTTGATACTTATTTTTGTTGTGGGGCTCATATCAACAAATGTTTTCGGGAAAAAGCTTTTAGACCAAATTGAAAAGTTGCTCTTCCTTAAAATACCAGTTTTTAAAAGTTTGTATTCATCTATTAAACAGTTAATTGATGCTTTTTCTCCGGAAGATAAAACTTCCTTTCAAAAGTTTGTTATAGTTGAATATCCTCGTAAAGGAAGCTTTGTTTTTGGATTTCAAACAAAAACATGTGCTTTAAGAGAAGGAGAAGATGAGAAAAAACTTGTAGCTGTTTATATTCCAACAAATAACCTTTATCTTGGAGAGGTCGTGCTTTTTGACCCCGAAAGTGTAATACATACAGATATACCTGTGCAACAAGGAATAAAGATAATTCTTTCAGGTGGAATTGCAGCACCTGAGATTATTAGAGGTGATAAATAGTGGATGTGGTAATTTTAGCAGCAGGGCTTGGAACAAGAATGAAATCAAGTATACCTAAAATTCTTCATAAAATTTTTGATATCCCTATTATAGATTACGTAATAGAAATAGCGAAAAGTATAAATCCTGAAAATATATTTGTAGTTCTTAATCCCTCGCTGAAAATGGTTATAGAGCATTTATCAAAATATAACGTAAATGTCGTCTTCCAAAAAGAACCTAAGGGAACTGCAGATGCCTTAATTACCGCTATTCCAAAATTAAAGAGTGATAACATCCTTATACTTAATGGAGATACACCTCTTATTAAAAAAGAAACTCTTACTAAATTCATTAAGCTTTATAATAAAAACCCTCTGGATATGGCTATACTATCTTTTTATCCTGAAAGAGAACATAGTTATGGACGTATTTTAAGAGATAAAAAGGGGAATGTTAAGAGAATTGTTGAGTTGACAGATTTATCAGAAAAAGAAAAGTCTCTTTCTGAAGCAAACAGCGGAGTTTATGTTATAAATAGAAGTACAGCGGAGTTTGCAAGAGAGATTAAGAAAAATGCTCGCAAAGGTGAGTATTATCTTACAGATATTGTTGAGATTGCTATCAAAAAAGGGAAAAAAGTAGAAGCCTATCCTTTAGCAAAGGAAGATGAACTTATAGGAATAAATACGCGCTCTGAGCTTTCCTTTGCTACCAAATATTTAAGAGATAGAATTGTGAGAGATTGGATGGATAAAGGAGTAACTATTTATGACCCTCAATCAACATGGATTTCTCCAAATGTCACAATAGGTGAGGATACTATCATATATCCTCACGTTTTTTTAGAGGGAAATACTAAAATAGGAAGAAATTGCATCATTTATCAAGGTGTAAGATTAAAAAATTGTAATGTTGAGGACAATGTGGAAATAAAAGATTGTACAGTGGCAGAGAATGCTTACATTAAATTAGGGGCACAAATAGGTCCTTTTGCCCATTTGAGACCTGAGACTACCATAGGAAGAGGATGTAGAATTGGTAATTTTGTAGAAGTGAAAAAATCAACAATAGGAGATGGCACAAAGGCAGCTCATCTCAGCTATTTAGGAGATGCTGAAATAGGCAAAAATGTAAATATCGGAGCTGGCACAATTACCTGTAATTATGATGGCAAGAAAAAACATAAAACCATAATTGAAGATAATGTTTTCATAGGAAGTGATACGCAGCTTGTAGCCCCCATAAAAATAAACAAAGATGCCTATGTGGGAGCAGGCTCAACAATCACTAAAGAAGTGCCAGAGGGTTCTCTTGCCATTAGCAGAACTCCTCAAAAAAACATTGAAGGTTGGGCAAAAAAAAGGCGGGAAAAAGAATAATGTGTGGAATTATAGGATATATTGGAAATAAAAATGCTGTGGAAATAACAATTGAGGGATTAAAAAAACTTGAATACAGAGGATATGATTCGGCAGGAATAGCTACTTTAATTAATGGCAAGATACATACGGTAAAATGTAAAGGAAAAATTAAAAAGCTTGAAGCTCTAATAGATGAAAAACTAAAAAGAACTAAAATAGCTATCGGGCATACAAGATGGGCAACACACGGAAAACCATCCAATGAAAATGCTCATCCCCACTGTTCAGGTGGAATTGCATTGGTTCATAATGGGATTATAGAAAACTATGCCGAGTTAAAAAAGGAACTCAAAGATAATGGTTATAAATTCATATCCGAGACCGATACTGAAGTCATCGTTCATTTGATAAAAAAATACAGAGATAAAATGCCTCTTGAGGAAGCTGTAAGAACAGCAGTTTCCCAGTTAAAAGGCTCCTATGCTCTTGTCATAATGGATGAACAGGAACCTGAAAAAATTATTGGTGTAAGAATGGAAAGCCCTCTTGTGGTAGGTGTTTTGGAAGATGAAAAATTCATAGCTTCCGATGTTCCAGCTTTTCTCAATTATTGTAGTAGAGTGATCTTTCTCGAAGATGGTGAAATGGCTATACTTAAAAAAAATGAAATTAAGATATATGACCTTAAAGGAGAGGAAAGAGAGAAAAAACCTATATCAATAACATGGACAGCTTCAATGGCTGAAAAGGGTGGCTTTAAACATTTTATGATTAAAGAAATATATGAACAACCAAGAGCAATAGCTGACACAATAAGAGGAAGAGTGCTTCCTGATGGTTCAAAGATAAACTATGAAGAATGGGGACTTACAAAAAATGAATTGAGTCTTATAAAAAAAATATATTTAGTTGCCTGTGGAACATCCTATCATGCCTGTCTAATCGGAAAATATATGATAGAAAAAATAGCAGGTATACCTGTTGAAGTAGATATTGCCTCTGAATTCAGATATAGAGAAGTTCCTTTTGAAAAAGACTCTCTCCTGATAGCGATAACACAATCAGGAGAAACAGCAGATACTCTTGCAGCTCTAAGATACGCAAAAAAATCTGGGATAAAAACCTTAACCATCTGTAATGTTCTTGGAAGTACAGCATCTCGTGAGGCAGATGCAGTTTTTTATACTCACTCAGGACCTGAAATAGGTGTTGCCTCTACAAAAGCTTTTACATCTCAAATTGTGGCTTTATATATTTTTGCCTTCGCCTGTTCCATTACGAGAAAAAATACTTCTCACATGATTCATAAGAAATTCTTAAAAGAACTTTTCCTTTTGCCCAGAATGGCAGAAGAAGTTTTAAAGTTAGATGATAAGATTCAGCAATTGGCAAAAGAATTATATCGAAAGCCTAATTTCCTTTATCTTGGTAGAGGACTCAATTATCCCGTTGCCCTTGAAGGAGCTCTTAAGCTTAAAGAAATATCTTACATACATGCAGAAGGATATGCGGCAGGAGAGATGAAACACGGTCCTATTGCTCTTGTAGAGGAAGGATTCCCTGTTATCTTTATTGTTTCTGATGATCCATATCTTGAAAAAACCCTTTCAAATATTGAAGAAATAAAGGCAAGAGATGGTTTTATAATTACCTTCTCAAGTAGCAAGAGGGACAAACTTAAAAAATTATCAGATCGATTTATTTATGTGGAAGGATTAAATAGCTATCTTAATACTGTGCTTTTTAGTATTCCCTTGCAGTTGCTTGCCTATCACGTGGCTTTGCTGAGGGGTTGCGATGTGGATCAACCAAGAAATCTTGCAAAAAGTGTTACTGTTGAATAGATTTTTTAAAAATAAAATTTAGAGGGGTATAGCCATGAAAGATTTCCCCTTAGGGGAGTTAAATCCCGCACAACAAGAAGCAGTAATTTATTGTGAAGGTCCACTTCTTGTGCTTGCTGGCGCTGGAAGTGGAAAAACAAGGGTGATAACTTACAAATATGCCTATCTTACGCGTGCCTTAGGGTATTCTGCATCAGCCATATTTACGGTAACCTTTACAAACAAAGCAGCAGATGAAATGAAAGAGCGAATATCCAAAATATGCAATGGCAACTGGAAGAACTACTGGATTGGCACATTTCATTCGCTTTGTTTACGTATACTTAGAAGTCATATTGATCAAATCGGTTATAATCGTGATTTTATAATCTATGATGAAGATGATCAGGCAGCATTAATTAAACGGATACTTAAAGAACTTAATATGCATGAAGCGCTATGTAAATGTGTGGTATCAAAGATAAGTAATCTTAAATCTAACCTTATAACAGCAGAGCAATATGCTTCAAACATAGAAGGATATGAATTTGAAGAAAGATTAGGTAGGATTTATGCAAAATACCAGAATGAATTAAGAAAATATAATGCCCTTGATTTTGATGATCTTATACTTATGGTTATCCATCTTTTCCATGAAAGACCAGAATTGCTAAGGAAATATGCCGAACAATTCAGATATATTCTTGTAGATGAATTTCAAGATACAAATAAATCACAATATGTGCTTCTTCAACTACTTTCTAAATATCATAAGAAAATATGTGCTGTAGGCGATGATGACCAAAGCATCTACAGATTCAGAGGAGCTAATCTTCATAATATATTGAACTTCGAAAAAGACTATCCTGAAGCAAAGATAGTTAAATTAGAACAAAATTATCGTTCTACAAAGCATATAATATTGGCTTCAACTGCAATGATTTCTAAAAACATAATAAGAAAACCTAAGTCTTTATGGACTGACAGAGACTGGGGAGAAAAAATATGTTATTGTCAGTTAATGAATGAAGAAGAGGAAGCAAAATATATTGCTAAAACTATAAAAGAATTATACTTAAAAGGAAATTATGAATACAAAGATTTTGCCATACTCTATAGACTAATTCTACAAGCAAGAGCCTTAGAAGAAGCATTAAGAATGGAAAGTATTCCCTATCAAGTTATAAGCGGAGTTAGTTTTTATCATAGAAAAGAGATAAAAGATGTAATTTCCTATATGCGATTTATATTAAATAAAGAAGATAACGTTAGCTTTTTAAGAATTATTAACACTCCATCAAGAGGTATTGGTTCTTCTGCTATATCAAAAATTGAGTTGGAATCTAAGAAAAATATGTGTTCCTATTACAATGCTATTAAAAATATGGTTAAAGATGAACATACTCAAGAAAATTTAAGGGAAAAATTAACAGGGTTCATCGAATTAATTGAAAATTTATCGAAAAAAGAATATAAAACTGCTTCTGTAATGATGAAAGATATTCTGAATTCAACTGGCTATCTGGAAGAGATTGAAGAAGACAGAATTCAAAATGTCTTAGAACTACTGTCTTCTGCAGAAAAATTATCAGTTAGAGAGTTTCTTGACAAGATATCTCTTATTTCATCCGTAGACACATGGGAGAACAAAAGAAATTACGTCTCTCTTCTTACACTCCATGCAGCAAAGGGGCTTGAATTTCCTGTTGTTTTCATTGCTGGTTGTGAGGAGGGAATTTTACCTTATTTTAAGGCAAAAGAAGACCCCTTTGAAATTCAAGAAGAAAGAAGATTATTTTATGTAGGAATGACAAGGGCAAAAAATATGTTATTTCTCACAGCAGCAAAAAATAGAAAACTATATTCAAAAATACAGATACAGGAACCCTCGAGTTTTATTAAAGATATACCTGTAGAATATTGCACATGCATAAGAAAAGATTATTCAGCCTGTATCAATGAGAAAAGAGAGTCAGAAAAACCAAAAATCAAACCACCCTTTATTGTCGGATGCAAAGTAAAACATCCTGTTTGGGGTATAGGTGTTGTAAGAGACTGTTCAGGAGAAGGAGAAGACTTAAAGGTTATCGTTAATTTCCCCGGTATAGGAGTTAAAAAAATTGCTCCTAAAATTGCGAACTTAGAGAGGGTATAATTATGAAAATATCAAAAGAAATGGTGAAACATATTTCACTTTTAAGCAGACTAGAACTTAAAGATGAGGAGATAGAAGTATATCAGGATCAACTTAGCAGGATACTTGACTATGTGGAAAAACTTAATGAGGTTAACACAGAAAACATTGAGCCAACTTCTCATGTTTTATCTTTAAACAATGTTTTTAGAGAAGATATGGTGGGAATATCACTTTCAAGGGAAGAAGTTTTAAGAAATGCACCTGATTCTACAGATAAATTTTTTAGGGTACCCAAAATTATAGAATAGAAATAATTTGATCGGAGTAAGAAATGTTAAGAAGTTTCCTTAGAGCCAAGCTGCATATGGCAAAGGTAACAGAGGCTAATTTATTTTATGAAGGATCAATCAGCATAGACAGTGAACTTCTTGAGCTTGCCGGGATTTCACCCTATGAAAGAGTTTGGATTAGCAATATGAATAATGGCGAAAGATTTGATACTTACGTAATCCCTGCTCAGAAAGGTTCAAGGATAATAGGACTTAATGGACCAGCTGCTAAAAAAGCATCTATTGGAGACAGAATTGTTATTTTTTCATATGGATATATAAAAGAGGAAGAAATACAAAAACACGAACCAAAAATAATTATTCTCGATGAATATAATAACCCTATAAAAATTTATTCCCCTAAAGTAGCATAATTTTTTATTTTTAACACTAATTTTTTAAAATGTGCTAAAATTTTTCAATGGATATAATTAGTAAAAAAGTTTCTTTACCAAAAACAGGAACTGTAAAAATAACCTTTTATAGGGATAGAAGAAAAGCTACTAAGGAAAAAACAACTTTTTCATTACCTTTTGATGTCCAATTAAGTGAAAACACGGCATCAGGTGAAATAATATACAGCCCTCTATATCGTTCATGTAGAGTTCTATGGAGTATTCCACCAGATAATAGTAAAACACGGGAAGAAACTGAAGACTTTATTAAGGAATTTCTCTTCGGAACTTTAATGTCTATAACAGAGCCTATAACTCAACAAGAAGCAGAAAATATTATTGATAATTATCTTGAATTTTTTAAAAATTCCATAAAATACAGAATTTTAGAACAAGGTATCTGTGAAATAGCTATTCCTATAGGAAGCAAGGAATTAAAGGAAATAAAATTTTTAATGCGAAAAAAGGATACTGGAGACTTTATAATAAGTGATGATTCACTAATACTTAGACAGTTTAGACCCCATGAGCGAGGGCAAAGAGAAAGAGTAATCTTTGCGGCTAAAAAATTAGGCATTGATATAAGAGATGAAGAATTGTTATTAGAGTCATCATCAGCTGAACTTTCTATTAATCTTCATAAATTTATTCAAATAATATCAGCTGTTTATATTTTCTATTTAACGTAAATTTGACTTGTTAATGATTAAAATTTTAACATTCATAGTATGGGCAACTCTCAGTTCGTTCATCTCCATCTTCATACAGAATATAGTCTTTTAGACGGTGCAATCAGAATTGAGGAACTAATAGAACAGGCAAAAACTTTCAATATGCCTGCTCTTGCCATAACAGACCATGGTAATCTTTTTGGAGTTATAGAATTCTATAAAAAGGCAAAGAAAGCTGGAATCAAGCCATTGATAGGCTGTGAAATATATATGGCTCCAAAAAGTCGTTTTGATAAGGCAAAAATTAACAAAGACTCAGGGATGCCTGAAGAAGCCTCCTTCCATTTAACTTTACTTGTAGAAAATGAAGAGGGATATAGAAATCTAACTAAACTTGTTACGTCATCTTATATAGAAGGCTTCTACTATAAACCAAGAATTGATATGGAAATATTAAGCAAACACTCAAAGGGATTAATCGCCCTTTCAGGTTGCTTAAAAGGTGAAATTCCTTATAACATTTCTCATGGGAACTACAATAAAGCGGAGGAAACTGCTAAGAAATTAAAAGATCTTTTTGAAGACAGATTTTATTTTGAAATTCAGCCTAACAGTATTCCAGAACAAGATACTGTAAACAAGACACTTATAGAATTATCTAACAAATATGATATTCCCCTCGTTGCAACCAATGATTGTCATTATCTAAGTAAATCCGATGCTAAAGCTCATGAAATACTACTTTGTATTCAGACAGGTAAAACTATAAAAGATGAAAAGAGAATGAAATTCCAAACCGATGAATTTTATTTCAAATCACCTGAAGAGATGGCATTATCATTCAAGGAAGTTCCTGAATCAATCAAAAATACTTTAGAAATTGCTGAAAGATGTAATTTTCAATTTAAATTGGGAGAATATAAAATTCCCATCTATCAAGTTCCAGCTGGCTATACACCTGAAACTTATATTAAAGAAATTGCATTAGAAGGCTTAAAAGAGAGATTTAACAATAAAATACCCGATGCTTACTATCAAAGGCTTGAACAGGAATTAAGAGTAATTACAAATATGGGATTCGCTTCTTATTTTTTAATTGTATGGGACTTCATAAATTTTGCAAGAAAAAGAGCCATTCCTGTTGGACCAGGTAGAGGTTCTGCTGCAGGTAGTCTCGTTGCCTATGCCCTTAAAATCACTGATATAGATCCGATTAAATATGGACTTCTGTTCGAAAGATTCCTAAATCCTGAAAGAATAAGCATGCCCGATATAGATGTAGATTTTTGTAAAGATAGAAGAGAAGAAGTTATAAAATACGTATCTGAAAAATATGGTAATGATAAAGTAGCTCATATAATAACTTTTGGAACAATGGCAGCTAAGGCTGTCGTAAGAGATGTAGGAAGAGCAATGAATATTCCCTTAAATGAAGTTGACAAAATTGCTAAAATGATACCAAATGCCTGTTCCTCCCTGAAGCAAGCAATCGAATTAGAACCAAAGTTAAAAGAAACATATAAAAAAAATCCGACAATAAGAGAATTATTCGATATTGCTCTTAGATTAGAGGGATTGGCAAGACACGCTTCCCAACATGCTGCAGGAGTTGTTATATCTCCTGAACCTTTAGAAAAATTTATGCCTCTATACAAAAATCCAGGTGAAGAGTCTATTATAAGTCAGTTTGATATGAAAGCCCTCGAAGATATGGGATTGCTAAAATTTGACTTCTTAGGGCTTAAAACTTTAACAGTAATCAATGATACAATTATCTATGCAGAAAAAGTAGGGAAACAAATTTATTTAAATGATATTCCTCTTGACGATTCCGAAACTTATAAACTTCTGTCTTCAGGGCAAACAATAGGTGTTTTTCAGCTTGAAAGTAGAGGTATGAGAGATTTATTACAAAAGATGCAACCTGAAAGATTTGAAGATCTCATAGCTTTGGTGGCTCTATTCAGACCCGGGCCACTTGGCAGTGGAATGGTAGATGACTTTATAAAGAGAAAAAAAGGATTAATACCAATAGAATATGATTTGCCTGAACTAAAAGAAATTCTTGACGAGACCTATGGAGTAATTCTATATCAAGAACAGGTTATGAAAATAGCCAATATAATTGCAGGCTTTACTATGGGACAGGCAGATGTACTTAGAAAGGCAATGGGTAAGAAAATTGAAGAACTAATGACCAATCTTAAATCAGACTTTATCAAAGGTGCTTTATCAAAAGGTGTTCCTGAAGAAAAAGCTGAGTCATTATTTAATCTTATGGCAGCTTTTGGTAAATATGGATTTAATAAATCCCATTCTGCTGCATATGCCTACATATCATATATTACCGCCTATCTAAAAGTTCACTATCCCTTAGAATTTTTCGCAGCAAACCTCTCAAATGAAATGGGGGATACTAATAAAATATTAAAATTTCTCAATGAATGTAAAGCCTTTGGCATCGAAATAAAAGGACCCGATATAAATGAGAGTGAAAGATTCTTCACTATCTCTGGTCAGGCAATAAGATTCGGACTCGAAGCCGTTAAAGGAGTTGGAGGTGCTGCATTAGAGTCTATTCTTAGAGAAAGACAAAATGGTAAATTTAAGTCTTTGGCTGATTTTTTGGCAAGGGTTGATACTAAAAAGGTAAATAAAAAAGTAGTGGAATCCTTATTGAAAGCAGGAGCCTTCGATTCCCTCTATCCAGAACACTCTCCAAATGAAGCAAGAGCTATGGCAATGGAAGAAATGACTTCAAATAAGAGTAAAACAATACCAAAAGGACTTTTTCAAATAGAACATAAAATTGAACCTTGGGAAAATGAAAAATTATTATCTGAAGAGAAAAATGCTCTCGGCTTTTATTTAACCGGACATCCACTGGAAAATTTAAGACCTCTCTTAAAAAGGAAAGATATATTATCAATTGGAGAGATAGTTGAAATCTCAGATGAAGAAATTTCAGAAGAACCTGAAAATACACATGAAATAAGCATTGCCGGAATAATAGAGAAAGTAAATAGTAAGGCAAAAGAAAAGGGAGTTATAGGATACTTAACAATTGGAGATGAGACAGGAATTCTTGAAGTTGTGATATATCCTGAATTATTTAAAAAATTCCGAGAGATTTTAAAAGAAGGTAACTTAGTACAAATAAAAGGAATGATTAATAAAAATGGAGAATCAGTAAAATTTTTTGCAAGAGAAATAGAAGAAATAAGAAAGGAAGATTTAAAATTAAAGTATGAAGTAACAATAGATTGTAGCAATGTAGAATCAACTTTAGAAATTATGAAAAATATAAAAAAATTATTAAAAGAAGTTAATGATGCTAATGATAATTTATATATATCTTTGAATTTTCCAGATTATTGTGTTACAATTGTAAGCCCCTTTGAGCCTTGTGCTGACTTTCAAATTAAATTAGAAAAAATAGAAGGATGTGAGGTTAAAGTTTTATGAAATTTTATCTTGACTTTGAAAAACCCATCCAAGAATTAGAACTTAAAATAGAGGAACTTAAAAAATTATCAGACGACAGTGATATAGACCTATCACAAGAAATCAAAAAGCTCAATAAAAAATTGAAGGAATTAAAGGTAGAAATTTTTTCAAATCTTACACCATGGCAAAAAACTCAAATAGCAAGGCATCCGGAAAGACCTTATACATTAGACTATGTTTCAATGATATTTGATGAATTCATAGAAATTCATGGAGACAGAAGATTTGGAGATGATCCTGCCATAGTTGCTGGGATAGGTAAAATAGAAAAACTATCCTTTGCCTTGATAGGACATCAAAAAGGAAGAACCGTAAAGGAGAGAGTGTATAGAAATTTTGGGCAAGCCCATCCGGAAGGATATAGAAAAGCATTACGTCTAATGAAATTAGTTGAAAGATTTTCTATCCCTGTAATTACAATGATTGATACACCAGGTGCTTATCCAGGAATAGGTGCAGAAGAAAGAGGTCAGGCTGAAGCTATCGCGACAAATCTTATGGAAATGTCTTTACTTAAATCTCCAATAATTTCTGTTGTTATAGGAGAAGGTGGAAGTGGAGGTGCCTTAGCTTTAAGTGTTTGCGACAAAATTTTTATGCTGGAAAATTCCATATATTCCGTAATATCTCCTGAAGGATGCGCAGCAATACTATGGAAAAAAAATTCTGATGTCGGCGTTGAGGAATATTCAAAGGCTGCCGAAGAACTAAAACTAACGGCCCAAGATTTAAAAAAATTTAATATAATAGACGACATTATCCCTGAACCGTTAGGTGGTGCCCATCGGGATCCCCAAGATACAGCAAAGAAAATAAAAACAGCTATTTTAAATGCTTTTAAAGAACTGAAAAATAAAACAATCGACGAGCTATTAAGGGATAGATATAATAAATTTAGAAAAATAGGAAACTTCTGGCATTTTGTGAAAAAATAGTTTTTTATTTAACCTTAAATACATTAGTGGGGGATATTATATCCCCCACTAATTTTTCTCCCTAAAAATTACGATTTCTGTCTTTACCGTAAAATCTGTCTCTGTTCTTATAATGGAATTCTCTATGGACATCTATATATCTTGCATGCTTCTTTTTGGTTTTTACCACCAACTCAGGTTTTTCATGATAATAATCAGTAATGAACTTAATATTAGAAAGTTCTATAATGTCAGTATCTTTATAAACTATAACTTTCCTTTGATGTTTTTTATGATATCCCCAAGCTTTACCATATGGAGGACCATCAATAACAATATACCTTTCAAAAACTCTATCTGGAGGTAGTCCAAATTTAATCATTATATCAACCCAACTGTATCCACTTCTTCGATATTTTATTACTAAATCCGGTTCTACTCTGGCTTCCCTAACTATAAAAAATAGAATCGGCAATTCTTCATGAATAATGAATGGATATCTTTCTTTTACAACATAAACATTCTTTAGAGGAATTCTGTAGTAATCGCTTATGGAAACATAGAAATCTCTTAAATCTCCGTCTCTAAAATGTATTCCCATATCGATATCCTTAGAGTAAGAAGGAGAACAGGCTAAACTAAAAAGCATTATAAAACACATTAAAATTCTTAAAAAATTTTTTCCTTGATAAATTTTAATAATTTTCATACCAACCCCCCAGTTCTTTTTTTAATAAAATGAACAAATTTAATGCCAAAATGGAATGTCTTTGTAAAAGGAATTTTATAGGGTTGGTTTTTTATTTTATCCTGCAAATTTTGCAATTATTTTGCAAAATTTGCGTAAGTTCTATTCCTGTGAGTCAAATATCTTTACTCTATTTTTGCCTCCTCTTTTAGCATCATAGGCAGCCTTGTCAGCCTCTCTTATAATGGTCTCTATATCCTTTGATGCATCAATAGGGGTTATTCCTATGCTTACTGTGGGTTTGATAGTTTCTGGCAAGAAGTTAAAGCTTATTTCTTGAAGATTTTTTTGAATTCTCTCTCCTATTTTTTGAGCAATATCTAAGTTTCCCTTTATTATTACTACAAACTCATCGCCACCCCATCTGGCAGCTAAATCATCTTCTCTTATACTTTTACGAATAGAATTAGCCGTTTCTTTTATAAGCTCATCACCAATAATATGTCCAAATTTATCATTTATTAGCTTAAGGTCGTCAAGGTCAATAAATAGCAAGCAATAAGTTTCTCCATGGGTAACATTACCAAAGAGCCTTCTTAATGTGGATTCAAAATATACTCTATTATATAGTGATGTTAAACTATCCTTTATGGCTATCTCAAAAAGTTTTTCTTTCTCTTTCTTAAGATGGGTAATGTCATGGGCTATAAAAAGTATATTCTCCTTCTCTTCTATAGGAATAATCCATCCACTTATGAATAAGCCGCTTTTTAATTTGAATTCAGATAAAAATGTTTTTTCTTCTTTGTTCATTTTTATTATTTCACTTAATAAATGAAATAAATCTTCTGAAGGGGTTTCACTTCCTTCTTTATTTAATATTTCGTATGCATTTGAGTTAGCGAATAAAATTTTACCATTTTTATCAAACAGAAAAATTATTGCCTCAGACTTTTCAGCTATTGCTTCATAAAGTTTCCGATTTGCTTCAATTTCATCAATCTGTTTCTTTACTGTTATTATATAGGTATTTATTTCTCCAGAAAGATATCCTATTTCATCTTTTGAGACCATAGTAATTTGATCTATTTTTCCATTTTTCACATCATCTATATCTTTTATTAATTTTTTGATCCTATTTATTACATTTCTGTTTAACCATGCGTAGAAGAAAAGACCGAAAAAAAATGAAAAGGAAAAATAGAAAATAATTAATTTAAAAAGATTATCCTGAACTATATCCCATAGCTTTCTTTCTCTTTGAAGTTTTACAGCAATATTATGATTACCCAAAAAATCCTCTAACTCAAGATAAACTTCATATTTCTTGCCGTTTTGCTTTATAATTGGACTGTTTTTTAAAAATTCTTTAGTTCCATTTATTGGTTCAATTCTTAGTTCCGAAAAAATAAAAATATCTCTCATTAAATCCTGTTTTTCTTTTGTAATAGAGCTTGCCATTACTAAATATCCTGAAATAGGTCCTGAAAAATCACTTTTTAAAACAGGATATATTGCTACTAATATGGGATTTTCATTTTTAAAACTAATCCCTATAAATCCCTCTTTTCTGAAATCAGGTTTATCATATGAAGATAAATATTTTTGAAGAAATTTTGCCCAAAAATTTTCATCTGCCCTAATAAGTTGGCGAGACTCTCGATTGTATTCAAAACCTTCCTTTAATCCGCCTTTTAGATCGAAGTAAGCTAAAAAAATAATTTTATTGTTTATGAATGACTCTAAAGTCAGATTACTTTTTACAAATTTTGGATTTTTGCCTTGCATAAATAGCCAAGCATCTGTCCAGGCAGCCCAATCCTTAGCAAGTCCTAAAAGATTTGACTTTTCTAATTCAAAACATTTTTTTAATCTTTCAATATCTTCAACGATATATTTTTCTTCAATAGTGTCAACAGTTTTCTTAACCGCAAACTGTGTTACAAAGAATGTTAATAAAATTAAAGATAAAATGAACAAAAAATAGGTAAAAGCTACTTTTATTTTCAAGCTCATTTTTAAAAAAATTATAACTCTAAAACTTTTTATAAATCAACGAAAATTACTTTTAGTAAAATCTATTGAAGAAATTTTTAAATTCGATTGATATTTTCATATAATTAAAAGTGTGATATATTATTTATAATGCAATACAAAGCTTCATATCTAAATCTTGCAGATATTGAATTCCAAAATAGGATACAAAAAGCTTTTAATATCTTAAAAGAATGCACACTATGCCCAAGAAATTGTAAAGTCGACAGAACCAGTGGTGAAAAAGGATTTTGTAAAACCCTTGATAAACCCTTTGTGTCAAGCTGGGGCCCGCATTTTGGAGAAGAAAAACCTCTTGTAGGTCATTATGGTTCTGGAACCATATTCTTTACTTTCTGCAATTTAGCCTGCATATATTGCCAAAACTGGAGTATTAGTCATCTCGGCGAAGGCGAGGAAATATCTTTTGATGAGTTGGCAGGAGTAATGGTTTATCTCCAAAATCTTGGCTGTCATAACATAAATCTTGTAACACCTACGCATCAAGTTCCACAGATTCTTAAAGCTCTTTATATAGCAAAAGAAAATGGGCTAAAAATCCCAGTTGTTTATAATTGTGGAGGCTATGAGTCTGTGGAAACTTTAAAAATTCTGGAAGGTATAGTTGACATATACATGCCTGATTTTAAATATGCCGATGAAAAATTAGGGGAAAAGTATTCTAAAGTAAAAAATTATCCTAATATAGCCAAAATAGCCTTGAAAGAAATGCATAGGCAAGTTGGTGATCTAATTATTGACAATGGAATAGCTGTAAGAGGATTACTCGTGAGACATCTTGTTCTTCCCAACAATATATCAGGCACAGAAGAAGTCTTAAAATTTATTTCCGCAGAAATATCTCAAAATACTTACATAAACATAATGGATCAATACAGACCTTGTTGGCATGCAGAGGAATATGAAGAGTTAAATAGAAAAATTACAGGAAAAGAATTCGATAACGCCATAAAAACTGCATTAAAATATGGTCTTAAAAGAATAGATTCTTTAATCTACTCAAAGGGTTATTACCTCTGGGATTAAATTATCAAGATTAAGTAAAACCAAAGTTGCCTTTCCATAAAGCCAGCCACATGCTTCACCAGGATTAATTATTAGCGTGTTATGAACTTTTCTTATGTCAACTTCATGCATATGTCCATATACTATTAAATCAAACTTATCCGATAAAGCTAAGTCTTCAAGCATTTGAGGTTCATGCATGAGAGCTATGCTCTTTCCCTTAATTTCAATCTTTCTTATCTGTTTTTGAATTCTATCTCCGTACATTTTCTTTAAAAGTACTCTATCACCATCATTATTGCCAAAAACTCCATAAATTTCTCCTTCAAAATCTTTAAAAGCTCTCCATGTAAAAGGCGAAACAAAATCTCCTGCATGAAGAATAACTCTAACTTCTCTGTCTTTAAATATTCTTAAAGCTTTCCTGATATTTTCCATATGGTCATGGGTATCAGAAATCACACCTATTATCATTACTTTCCTCCAAATTTATAAAAATTTTACCAAAAGGTTTTTTCTGAAAAGCTTTAATAACCTTAAGCCTCAGTAATTCTAAAATAGCTAAAAATGTTACTATTATCTCAAGTTTGGTAACATCTCTATTTCTAAAAGGTTCTTTAAAGAGCTCTTCAAATATTAATGTTTTTCTTTCTTGTAAAAGTTTTATAATTTCTTCAATTTTATCTTCTACTCTTATAGGTTCTCTTGGAATATGTATTTTATTTTCTTTTTTATGAATTATTCTTTTTATAGCTGTGAAAAGATCAAAAACGCTTATCTCTTCAATGTAAACTTCTTCCTCATTAGAGATTTTTCTTGGAAAAGCTTTTGACCAAATTTGATATTGTTCATTCAAAATTTTCGATACTTCCTTAAATTTCATATGCTCCACAAGTTGGTTAACGAGATCTTGTCTTGGATCTTCATCTTCTTCAATTTTTTCAGGCTTTGGTAGAAGCATTCTTGATTTAATATAAATTAGATTAGCTGCCATTATAAGAAATTCAGAGGCAACCTCAAGATCCAATTCTTTCATGAGTTCAAGATATTCTAAATACTGCTTTGTTATTAAAGATATGGGTATATCATAAATATTAATTTTATTTTCTTTAATAAGGTATAACAACAAATCAAGAGGTCCTTCAAAGAGAGGTAAAGCAATCTGAATAGACATGATTTATTTTACCATACCTATTAGATGTTTTTAGTCTGTGTTATAATTTAAGAAATTATTAATTAATATATTAATAACCTACCCATTGAGGTGTGCAAATGATAAACATACCAGAAGATATAAAAAGAGAAATTGAAAAACTTGTGAAGGAGATAAACTATCATAACTACCGATACTATGTTCTTGATAGCCCTGTAATCTCCGATGAAGAATATGACATGATGCTTAGGAAACTTAAAGAACTTGAAGAAAAATGGGGCTATATTCTGCCTGACTCACCAACCCAG
>JAOAGB010000063.1 GCA_026415995.1 Thermodesulfovibrio sp.
ACCATAATAGGTCTTTAATTTATATAAAGTAAGTTCATCTGCAGAGGGTATATCTTTTTTTAAATCTTCTTCAGTTTTCTTTATAGCCTTTTCAATTTCATCTTTTATTTCTTTTGCAAGTATTCTCAAATCTCTTACTAAGGTAAGGCTCCAATAAAGCTCTTTGGTCTTTAAAATTAACTCTGACCGTTTCTTTTCGAGCTCAGATTCAGAAACTTTTATACCTCCTTCTGCAGCAGTTTTGTAGCCAGAAATTTTGCCAAAGGTGTAAATGGGCTGTAAAACCTGCATTGTTAGCATTCCAAAAACACCATTAATTGTTGTTGACTTCACATCTGTTCTAATTTCAGGAGATATTGCTTCTTTTTCAGCCTTTGGTGAAGGTCCTCCGATTACCATAAGTTCAATCTGTGGGAAAATAGCACCTTCAGCCTGATTCAGTTTTGCTTTGTAAATTTCAATATCCCTCTTATATTCTCCAAGTTCAGGATGAAATCTTATAACTCTCTCTATACAACCTTTGAGATCCAGAGATAAAGTTTCTTCTCCATAGCTTAAACCAGGAAACAAAAAAATAATTAAAAAAATTAAAATCCTAAATTTTACCAAACACATATTTAGATAACACCTCCTCTATGTCTACTGATGATTCTGTTTCTCTAATTTTACCACCTTGTGCTAAATATTTCTCAGCCCCACCTGGTGTAATCTGTATATATTTCTCTCCAATAAGGCCCTTGGTTCTAACAGAAGCGGTTGAATCTTCAGGTATTTTAATAGAGCTATTAATTCTAATCTCAACTATTGCTTGATACTTTTCATTAATTGTAACCTTTTCTACAGAACCTACAGGAACACCAGCTATTTCCACAACTGACCCCTTTTTAATTCCTCCAACCTTATCAAATTCTGCATATAAATTATAATATCCTGTAGAGAACAAATCAATTTTACCAAGCTTAAAGGAAAGATATCCTAATGCAATTATCCCTATAAGTACAAATATACCTACTGCTATTTCAAGATTTTCTCTCTTCATTTTTACCTCCATTTTCTATTCCCATTATAAAATTTTTTACAATAATATTCTCACTTTTCTGAATTTCCTCAGGAGTACCAACTTCAACAATTTTACCTTCATGAAGCATGGCAACTCTGTCTGAAATTTCAAATATTTCTGGAATCTCGTGGCTTATTATTAATCCTGTAAAACCATACTGTTTCTGTGTATCTCTTATAAGTTTATGAATGGAACGAACAAGTATAGGGTCAAGCCCTGTAGTAGGCTCATCAAAAAGTATTATTTTTGGTTTTCCAATAAGGGCTCTTGCAAGGGCTACTCTTTTACGCATCCCGCCACTAAGCTCAGCAGGATATTTGTATTCCATGCCTTTCAGTCCAACATCTGCAAGTGCTATTAAAACTTTTTCGTTTATGATGTTTTTATCAAGCTTTGTTTTTTCTCTCAAGGGAAAGGCCACATTTTCGTAAACAGTCATTGAATCAAAGAGTGCTCCACCCTGAAAAACAACTCCTATTTCTGCCCTTATCTCATCAAGCTTGCTTCCTTTAAGTTCTGTGATATCTTGCCCTTTTATAAATATACTTCCTCTGTCAGGCTTTAGTAATCCTACAATATGTTTTAAAAGGACAGATTTACCGCCTCCACTTCTTCCAATAATTGCTGTTACCTCTCCCTCATTAATAGTAAGATTTACCCCCTTTAAAACATCCTGTTTTCCAAAAGATTTGTAAAGTTCTTTTATTTCAATCATAAGAGAAATGCTCCAAGCATATAATCCCACAGGAGAATTACTACAGATGAAAGTACCACAGCATTTGTGGTAGCTCTGCTTACTCCTCTTGCTCCATAACCCGCGTTATAACCCATATAGGTACAAATCCATGTTACAAGAAGTCCAAAACTCAATGATTTATATAGACCAATCCTTATATCTTCCATATCAACATAAAGCTCCATCTGGGCAAAGTATGTTCCTTCGCTTAGACCAAGAGCATGAACTGATACAAGATAGCCTCCATATATTCCAACTACATCAAATATTGCTGTAAGCAGAGGAAAAGTTACTATACCTGCAAGAATATTGGGTACTATTACATATTTTATAGGATTAACTGCCATAACAGTAAGTGCGTCTATCTGTTCAGTAATCCTCATTATGCCAATTTCTGCAGTTATTGCTGATCCCGCTCTTCCAGTAACCATTAATGCACATAGTACAGGACCTAATTCTCTAATAAGTGAAAGAGCAACCACAGGGCCTAATAATGCCTCTGCACCGAATTTATTAAGAGCATAAAATCCTTGAAGAGCAAGAACCATTCCGCTGAAAGCTCCTGTAAAAATAACCACTATCATTGATTTATTGCCAAAAAATTTTATTTGTCTCAGTAAATTTTTAAATCTAAATGGCGGAGTAAAAATGTGAAAAATTACTTCTGAGAGGAATATAAAAATTCTTCCTAAAAATAGCCATAAATTTATTACTCTAATACCAATATATCTAAATATTAAGTTCATTGAAGTTTTAAGATATCTCTTTTATATTTTTTTTGTCAATATAAAGCAATCCTTGAAATTATTAATAAATGATTAAGTTTAATTGAAAAAAAACAAACAGATTCTGATAACTTTATTCATACAGTATTAAAAATATCACGGAATTATCCTATAGATAGGGAATTATCTCAAATGAAGATAAAAAAGGAAAAAATTAAATATAAATGGTAATTATAAAAAATACTGGGGCGGATGACGGGATTCGAACCCGCAGCACCTGGAGCCACAGTCCAGTGCTCTAACCTTTGAGCTACATCCGCCAACGCGCCTGAAGGGATTCGAACCCCTGACCCACTGCTTAGAAGGCAGTTGCTCTATCCGACTGAGCTACAGGCGCAAGATAATATATTTTAAAAATTTTATCCTTTTTATTGCAACATTTGATATAATCAGAAATGCAAAAGAAAATTTATGAAATTGAGGAAAAATGCATAATAAAACAAAAATTTGGAAAATGTCTTATACCTTTTAGAGCTGCTCTTTTCTGCCTTGACTGTCTTACTATTCACATTAAAGATAAATGTCCAAACTGTCTTTCTACTAATTCAGTTAGACTTATTGAGCTTTTTATATCGACACCAGATGCGACTGAAGAACAAATCAAAGAGGTCATTCATAAAAAATTCATTCAAATATAACAACTTTTAAGCTTTTAAACAAATTTTGTTAAAAACTCTGTTAATCCTTTAAAAAACTTACGATAAAAAATGGAGAAATTGCTATTTGCTTAAATTTATAGCATTTTAGTTTTTCTTTATTTCTTCATACCAGAGGGAATGTCTGTGCTTTACATATTCTTCATCTATATAACCTGTTAACATGCTTTTCAAAAGAGGCCAGTTTGACCTGAATAATAAAACTGTTCCCACATGAATAATAAAGGCAAAGATAAAAATGAAACCAGATAAAGTATGAATAAGAGTATTTATTGATTCAGCTAAAGGTGACAAAACAATCCATTCTAAATTTTTCAAAACCTTTATAATTCCTGTTACTGTTAATAAGATTATGATAAAACCTATTCCCACATAAGCAATTCTTTGCTCAGGAAGATATTTTTCTGATGGTGGCTCTTTACCCAAGCCAATCATAGCTCCTATGACTTTGATGCTTTTAGAAATATCTCCCCTTTTTGGTAAAAGGGCAAAATCCCTTCTCAATCCATGATAAAATATATGAAAAATTACTGCAGATACAAAAACAACAGAGGCAACATAATGCACTATAGTGACATTGTAAAAATCTGCTGTCCATCCAAAACCTGGGATCTCAGTAATATAGTATCTTTTATAAAGAGGAAGACATCCAAGTCCTGTAAAAAGAAGTACTATACCTGAAAAAGCTATGATCCAGTGTTCTATGATTTCAATTAAGCTATGTCTTTTAATTTTATTTTTCATCTTCCCTTTCCTTCTTGGAGCTTTTCTTAGACAATACTGCTCCTATACTTGCTCCAATCATGGATAAAAAGCCAGAAACTAAGACTATCTTGCCAATTGGGTTGAAAGTTGATTCTATCTTATTTTCTATTTTAACTGGCATCTGAAATCTATCTTTCTTTCCATTTATGACCTTCTCTATTGTTTCGAAGGGAATTTTAGATAGATACGAAGTAGATGTGCCACCATTTTGTGTATTTCCATAAATATATAATCCTTCTGCTTTTGCTCTACTATAGGCCATGTCAAAAACCTCTTTTCTTCTACCAAACATAAATACTGCCTTATCCCCGAGTCTCTCTCTACAAGCAATTACACAGGCAGGTTCCTCACCTTTTTTTATCCTATCTTTACAAAGATCGCACTTATACATAACACCACCACCTGCATACTTTGGCAAAATATCTAAATATATGCCTACACCAGCCTGTCTCTGAGGTATATGCCAAGGACAAACGTCCCTACATTTTGCTCCACCAAAGCATAGTTTGTCATTTATCACAGAATTACCCTCCGGTCCTTTTGTTAATGCACCAAAAGGGCATTCTCTCACACATGGCGGATTATCACAATGCATACATCTTCTCGGTATATTAACCTCTTGACCATCAATATTTATCTTCTGAACAAATATCCAATTGTATGGAGTTAAAGTATCAATCTTATCCCTTTTATCTGACCAATCTTCATAGCTTTTTCTTGGCCAGTAAGGAGGAATCGGCTTTTTAGGCTCAGGGAATCTATCCCTATTATATTCTCTACAAGCTTTTACACATCTTGGCATTATTTCGCCTTTACATCCATCACATTTAGTAAGATCAATTATTGTTGCATATTTGCCTTCAATAGCCTCTGCTTGATTGCCCAATAAAAATGAACCCAAAAGAGTTGAAGAAAAAGCAAGAAATCCTCTTCTTGAAATCTTCATTATATAACCTCCTTCGGCAAACTGCCGATTAGCTTATCCTTCAACCGCCTGAGTTAAAATAAGGATTACAACTTATAACATTACTAGAAAATTGAGAAATTAATTTTTCTGTTTCATTAGTTCCGCAAATAGGACATTTTTCTTTTTCATCCCTTTTATTCACTGATTTAAATACTTCAAAAGTATTTAAGCATTTTTTACACCTATATTCATATACTGGCATACAAACACCTCCTATACCGCAGAAATATATGTTTTGATAACCTTCTCTATGTCTTTTTCAAGCTTATCTATAGAGCTTTCATTTTTATTTAAGCAATCTTTAAGATAAAATTTTACAATTAAAAAACCCGCACCCTTAAGAGCTCCATTTATGGAGGCAAATTGGGTTATTATTTCCTCACAAGCCCTTCCAGATTCAATCATTCGTTGTAATCCCCTTAACTGTCCCTCTATTCTTTTTAGTCTTTGAATTAATTTCGTTTTATTTTCCACCACTTTGATACCTTACCCCCTTATCTTATTTTTTATAATATAAAATAAGCTTAATTTTGATGTCAATAATGAGGGTATAATTTTGCTTGATTATTAAAAATTTTTATGCTAAAATTAATTTGTTTATGGAAGACCATAAATTAAAAATATTTTGCACTGTCGCAGAAACTAAGAGTTTCTCTAAAACTTCTGAAATCATTCATCTCACTCAACCTGCAGTTAGCCTTCAGATTCAAGCCCTGGAAGAACTTTATGAAACAAAATTGTTTGATCGTTCATCAGGTACCATAACCCTTACACCTTCTGGCGAAATTCTATATAAATATGCAAAACAAATATTAACATTATATGCGGAAGCTGCGAAAGAAATAAGCAAAATAACAGGACTTATAAAAGGCTGTGTAAAAATAGGAGCAGGAACAACTGTTGGAAACTATATACTACCTGCAGTAGCAGTTGACTTTAAAAAAAGGCATCCTAAAATAAGAGTCAGCATTTCAATAGGTAATGCTAAGAAAATATTAGAAATGCTAAATACCAGCATGATAGATTTTGGCATAATTTCTGAAATGCCAGGAAAGAGTAAATTCAATGTGGAATCAATAATATCAGATGAGCTATGTGTAATCTGCCCATCCGATCATCCTTTATGTAAACAGAAAACCGTATCAATATATGACGTAGTAAAGGAACCTTTTGTTATTAGAGAAGAGGGATCAAGTACAAGAGTAATAATTGAGAAGTTTCTTAATGATAATGGCCTTAGTATTTCCGATTTACACATTGCCCTTATTTTAGGCTCAACAGGTTCAATTAAAGAGGCTGTTGAAAGAGGAATGGGACTTTCAATTGTCTCTAAATGGGCAATAAGAAAAGAAGTATCCTGTGGAAACTTAAAAGTTCTAAGGCTCAAAGAGGGTGAAATAACAAGAGATTTTTATGTGGTATTACCTAAAAATTCAATACTTGCTCCAGCTGTTGAAGAGTTCATATCCTATCTAAAAAATTACTCCTACAGTGACCTTCTTTTATAAAGGGTCTCCAATTTTATGCAGTCTAATAACATTTTTATTACCCATAAAAGGCGAACTTGCAACAAAAACTACAGCATCTCCATTAGTTGCAAGATTTAAGCTTCTCAGTTTACTTTCCGTTTCTCTTAAAAACATATTATCTATTAAATTTATTGCAGCTGGTATGTGCATCGGAATAACTGCCCAAAGCAATGAAAGTCTTCGATATACTTTATAGTCAGGGGTAAAAGCTACAATAGGCATTTGAGGTCTCATCTTAGAAATAAGCAAAGCTGCAAAACCAGAATGAGAAAACACTACTATTGCCTTTGCTTGAATATCCTGAGCAACCCTCACAGCACCTGATGCTATAGCCTCTGGAAAATATTTAGTTACTCTAAATGATGAAGAAATTTTCTCTTTTAAACTCTCTTCTGTAAATCTTATTATTGAATCCATAGTTCTAACTGCTTCAACAGGATATTTACCCGTAGTGGTCTCTGCAGAGAGCATAAGGGCATCTGTGCCATCCAATACAGCATTTGCTACATCACTTGCCTCTGCCCTCGTTGGTCTTGAATGTTCTCGCATTGATTCAAGCATTTGAGTAGCTGTAATTACTAACTTTTTTCTCTGATTTGCAAGATCTATAAGAATTTTTTGATAAACAGGAACCTCTTGGGGTGGTAATTCAACTCCCAAATCTCCTCTTGCTACCATTATGCCATCACTCTCTTCAAGAATTCTCTCAATGTTTTCCAAAGCTTCTCTCTTTTCAATTTTTGATATTAATGGCGGTAAATTAACTCCGTTCTTTGCAGCCCATTTTTTTATTTTAATTAAATCATTTTCATTTCTGACAAAAGAAACTGCAATATAGTCAACGTCAAGTTTTATGCCAAATAAAAGATCTTTTTTATCCTTCTCTGTAAAGGAATCTATAGTGGTTCTTGTATAAGGTAGGTTTACCCCTTTTTTAGATTTTAAAATTCCACCCTCAACAACTACACCTATTAGTCTATCTTTAAGTTTTTCTATAATCTTAATTTTTAAAATTCCGTCATCTATTAAAATTTCCTCTTCTGCTTTTACATCCTCTAAAAGAGGCGGATAGGCAATATAAAGTTTTTTATCAGTGGAAATTTCATTTCCTGGAAATATCTCTAAGGTTTCCCCTTCTGTAAGCTTTACTTCACCACCCTCTACATCACCTATTCTGATTTTTATTCCTTGAAGGTCCTGAAGAATGCTTATAGATTTATCCAGTTTTTCAGCCTCTTCGCGAATTATTCTTACAATTTTATTAAACCATTCATAGTTGCCATGAGAAAAATTTAAGCGAGCTACATCCATTCCATAAAGAATTAACTGTCTGATAATCTCCCTTTTTTCAGTGGAAGGTCCTATTGTGCATATTATTTTTGCTCTTCGCATAATTTTATTTATAAAATTTCTATACCATTATTCTTCATTTTTATTATTATATGCTTTTCCCAATTAGGAAGTTTATGTTTATAATCTGTTCTGTAATGAGCACCCACGCTATTTTTTCTTGCATAGGCTGATTCTGTAATTAATAGTCCCACAGTTATCATATTTTTAAACTCAATAGAGAGAGGTTCTAAAAATATAGAAGAAGAGAATCTCTCATAAAATGGAGTAATAATAGATTTTGCGATACTTAGTGATTCGCCACATCTTATCACACCTACCTTGTTCCACATGGTTTCTCTCAGTTTATTTTTCATGGTAACCATTTCTAATGAATCTATATGCTGAATTTTTGCTTTAATAGGTATGTCTCTTTTAAAACTAAAACCCTCAAAGCCTTCTACATATTTAATGGCACCCTTTGCTGATCTAAACCCAAAAACAAGTCCTTCAAGAAGACTGTTGCTTGCCAACCTATTCGCACCATGCACGCCTGTGCATGCTACTTCTCCAGCAGCAAAAAGACCTTTTATATTAGTTTCACCGAAATTATTTGTTTCTATGCCTCCCATTATATAATGGGCAGCTGGAGAAACAGGAACCATATCTTTAGCAATATTAAGATTAAACTTAAGACAAGTATTGTATATGGTAGGAAATCTTCTTTTTAAAAATTCCTCATCTAAATGTGTTAAGTCTAAGTATACATGGGAACTGTTATTTTTTACCATCTCAGAAATTATAGCTCTTGAAACAATGTCTCTGGGAGCCAATTCGCCAAGAGAATGATAATGTTTCATAAATGCTTCACCATGGATATTTCTTAAAATTGCTCCTTCACCTCTCATTGCCTCACTTAATAAAAACTGTGGGGCGTCCTTTTTAAAAAGAGCTGTCGGATGAAATTGAACAAATTCCATATCTTTTAAATATGCTCCCGCTCGGAAAGCCATAGCCATTCCATCTCCAGTAATTACCCTTGGATTTGTTGTACGTGAATAAACCTGTCCCGCTCCTCCAGTGGCTAACAAAGTTGCCTTAGCAAAACACCTTATTATTTCCTTGTCTTTTAATAAAAAAGCACCATAGCATTGATTTTCATCAACAATTAAGTCTATTGCCATGGTAAATGAGGCTTTTTTTACATTTCTTATAGTAGAAACCTTATTTATTAAAACTCTTTCAATTTCCCTACCAGTTGAGTCTCCATGGGCATGTAGAACTCTCTTTCTTGAATGAGCACCCTCTAAGGTAAATGAAAGTTTTGTTCCTTCTTTATCGAACTCAGCTCCCCAATTTATTAATTCAATTATTCTTTCAGGACCTTCTGATACTAAAATTTTTACTGCCTCTTCATTACATAAACCATCCCCAGCTTTAATGGTATCTTCATAATGTATGCCGATTTCATCCTCATCACTAAGAGCAACCGCTATACCTCCCTGAGCATATTCTGTACTGCTTTCCGTTGGTAAGTCTTTTGTAACAACAAGAACGTTACCACTTTTTGACATTTCAATAGCAGCTCTGAGGCCAGCAACGCCGCTGCCAATAACGAGATAGTCAGTATAAATGTCTTCTGACATTTAATCCTCGAAGGTTGTCCTGAGAACTTCTTTTATAGAGGTTATTCCTTGCATTATTTTATATAATCCACTTCTTCTTAAAGTCAACATTCCTTGTTTTACTGCTTCTTTTTTAATATCTAAAGCTGTAGCTCCGGTAAGTATTAGCTCTTTTATTTCATCGGTAATGGGCATGACCTCATAGAGAGCTATTCTGCCCTTGTAACCTGTTAAGTTACATTCTGTACATCCTGCAGGACCGTATACTTTTAAAGTTTCAACTTCACTTTCGGTAAAACCCAATTTTAAAAGGGTTTCTTTAGAAACCGTTTCTTCTTTCTTACAATGTGGACAAAGTTTTCTAACTAACCTTTGAGCAACTACAAGTAGAACAGAAGAAGAGATCAAAAATGGTTCTATACCCATGTTAACCAATCTTGTAATAGTACTTGGCGCATCATTTGTATGAAGAGTGCTTAGCACGAGATGTCCTGTAAGTGCAGCCTTAACTGCTATTTCTGCTGTTTCAAAGTCTCTTATCTCACCTACCATTATTATATCTGGGTCTTGTCTCAAAAAAGACCTCAAGGCAGCGGCAAAAGTTAATCCAATTTCTTCTTTCACTTGTACTTGATTAATTCCCTGAAAACTATACTCAACGGGGTCTTCAACAGTCATAATATTGACATCTGGTTTATTTAATCTCATCAATGCTGAGTAAAGAGTTGTTGTTTTACCAGAACCAGTTGGTCCTGTAACAAGTATCATACCATATGGTTTTTCCAGTGCCTCAAAAAAGAAATGTAATGATATCTCTTCAAAACCAAGCTTTGTTAAATCAAGCTGTAAAGAGCCTTTCTCTAAAATTCTCAGAACAATTTTTTCTCCATGAATAATAGGTAGAGACGAAACCCTGAAGTCAACCTCTTTATCAGCAATTTTTGCCTTAATTCTTCCGTCTTGAGGTAATCTCCTTTCTGATATATCAAGATGAGACATTATCTTAAAACGAGTGGTTAAAGCGCTTTTAATCTGTAATGGAAGATTTAGAACAGTTTGAAGAACTCCATCTATTCTGTATCTTACAGCCACACCTTTTTCATAAGGCTCTATGTGAATGTCACTTGCTCTCATTTTTATGGCATCATAAATTATTTTGTTAGCGAGCTTTATAATCGGAGCATCTACCCTGACAACCTCTTCTTCCTTTGTCTCTACTTCATCACCTGCTGCCATATCAATAACAGCACTCTCTATTAATTCATCAACCTGTTCAACGACCTTCTCATCTCCGTCAGTTTTCTTTTCTGTTTCATTAAAGTATTGCAACATTTCTGAATATTTTGTCAGATAAATATCTAAATTAAAACCTGTAAGAAGAAATTTCACATAATCAATTATTGTGTTTGATGGGTCACAAATTGCTACTTTTATAGTGCTTCCCTCTTTTCCAAAGGGCACCACTTTGTATTTTTTCATGATTTCCTTAGGAATTAACTTAATTACCTGAGGGTCTTTCTCGATTTTCAAAATATTTATTAGAGGATAGCCATATATCTCACTTAAGGCACTAAAAAGCTGATTTTCATCAATATATCCAAGCTTCATTAAGGCAGAACCGATTTTAATTCCTTCAACCTTTTGCACTTTAACAGCTTGTAGGAGTTGTTCTTCAGTTATAACTCCCTTTTTTACAAGATACTGACCAAGAGATGTTGCGCCTACTACACCCATAATTTATACTCTAATTTTAATATAATTTAATAAATTTTTCACATCTTCAACTTTTGAAATAGCCATAATATGAATTCCTTGAGCTAACTTATTTTCTATTATATTCATCGCAATATTAGAAGCAAAATCTATACCAAATTTTTCCACATCTTCATCTTTTAGTTCTCTTACTTTATTTATAAGCCAATGCGGCACAACAATCCCAGGAATTTTTTCTGCAATATAGTGTAACATTTTTTTTGTTTTTATAATAATTATACCAACAATAACCTTTGTTCCATTAAATTTATCAGCAAAATCTAAAAATCTCTCGAGTCTTTCAATTTCAAAAATCATCTGAGTTTGGAAAAAATCAGCACCCATTTTCAATTTCTGCTCAAATCTCTTCAGTTGAGGTAAAATGGGTTCGGCATTAGGATTAACTACCGCTCCAATAAAAAAATCTGTTTTTCCATTAAGTGAATTTCCATAAATATCTTTACCTTCATTTAAATTTTTAACTAACTTTATCAATACAGAGGAATCAATATCATAAACAGGTTTGGCTTCTTTATGATCACCCAATGTAGGATGATCTCCTGTCATAACTAGAACATTTTTTATACCTAAGGAATATGCTCCAAGTAAGTCTGACTGAATAGCAATTCTGTTACGATCTCTACAGGTCATTTGTAGTACCGGTTCAAAATCAATATCCAGCGAGAGTTTACATGCAGCCATAGAACAAAGTCTCATTTTTGCCGATGGATTATCAGTAAAATTTACTGCGTCAGTTAAATATTTTAATTCCTCCAATTTATTAAGCATGGGTATTATGTCAGGTCCTTTTGGAGGTGTCATTTCAACGGTTATTACAAAATCACCTTTCAGTAATTTTTCACGTAGTAAACTCAACTTTTTTCTCCTTAACACTATAATGTCTCGGGGAGTTAGCCTTTGACCAGTCTTTTGGTCCAAGAAGGCTTTCATAAAATCTATCTATTAAATCTCGTTTATTTAAAATATCAAAAGCTATTATCCATGCACACTTTCTATGAGAATTGACCTCACACTTTCCATCTCTGTATCCTCCACAGGGACCGTTAAGCATTGATTTAGGACACAGAGTTACAACACAGAGACCTGTAATGGCAAGAAAACATTCACCGCAGGCTCTGCATTTTTCCTCAAATTCTTTTAATCGACGCATATTTCCAATGAATAAAGTATCATTAACAGGAATAACTGGTTTGTCTTCGAAAAATTCATTTAAAGTCTGCGTTCCTGCACCACAGGAAAGAACCAATATACAATCAGCTTCATCTAAAAATTGTTTATATACAGATAATTCTCTTTTTGTACCTAAAATCTGACAACCTGTTTTAGCTATAAACCAGCCAGTAACTTTCTTACCTTCTTTTTCCAGCCACTCTTTTAAATTTAAAATAGCCTCTTCATTCCCAGTTCCACATAAAGTGGCACATTCAGAACATCCTACTAAAAAAAATGATTTATACTGATCGATATAATTTGAAATTTCATCAATCGTCTTCTGCTTTGTAACAATCATTAGCTTAATCCCTTCTGAACTTTTGTAGCATAAAGCGTATTTTCCATAAGCATAGCTATTGTCATAGGCCCCACACCTCCAGGCACAGGAGTAATGTAAGAAGCTTTTTCTTTCACACTGTCAAAATCAACATCACCAACAACTTTTCCGTAATTTGTAACATTTATGCCAATATCAATAATCACAGCACCATCCTTAACCATATCAGCAGTTATAAAATTAGGCTTGCCAATGGCAACACATAAAATATCGGCGTTTTTGGTAATTTCTCCAAGCCTTTCAGTTTTGCTATGGCATAATGTAACTGTGGCATTTCTCCTCAATAAAAGCAAAGAAAGAGGCTTGCCCACAATAATGCTTCTACCAATTACAACAGCTCTTTTGCCCTCTGTTTCTATCTCATAGGCATCAATCATCCTTATTATCCCCTTCGGCGTGCATGGTATAAAAAGAGGATTGTCGATTAAAAGTCTACCAAGACAATATGGTGTAAAACCGTCAACATCTTTTATAGGTTCTATCTTCTGTAAAATGTTATTCTGATTAATATGACGAGGTAAAGGTAATTGAACAAGAATTCCATTAATAGATATATTACGATTTAATTCGTCAATCAAGTTGATTATCTCTTCTTCCTCTGTTCTATCGGGCAATCTGAATATCAAACTTTTAATACCTAACTCTTTACATGTTTTTTCCTTAAGGGATACATATTTCTCTGAAGCCCTATTTTCTCCAACAAGAATCACTGCTAAACAAGGGGTGATACCCTTTGTTTTTAACTCTTCTATTTCCATTTTTATTTCTTCTTTAACAATAGATGCAAGAAATTTCCCATTTATCAATGTAGAACTCATCATTCCTCCCTTCTATTTATCAACTCCAGTGCTTCCTGACGAGTAGCCTGACTTTTTCTGAAAATACCTCTTACAGCAGATGTTACTGTTTTGGTTCCAGGCTTTTTTATACCTCTCATACTCATACATAAATGTTCTGCCTCAATAACAATCATGCAACCCTTCGGCTTTAGCTTCTCCATTAATAAGTTAGCCAGCTGACTTGTAAGCCTTTCCTGAACTTGAGGCTTCTTTGCAAGATAATCAAGAGCCTTGGGAAGTTCACTTAATCCAACAATTTTGCCATCTGGAATATAAGCAATATGGGCATTGCCAAAAAAAGGCAAAAGATGATGTTCACATATGGAATAGAAAGGTATATTTTTAATCAGTACCATCTCATCATGTGTTTCACCTTCAATACATTTCAATAAATCCTCATCTGGTGGAAACAAACCTCTAAAAATTTCCTCGCACATCTTGGCAATACGTGCAGGTGTTTCCTTAATTCCAGGCCTTTCGGTATTCTCACCTATGCCTTCTAAAATTAACCTAACTCCTTCTTCAATCTTTTTTTTGTCAAACACAGCTTATCATCCTTTCATCGGTAATTATTAAATCAACCTTTTGATCAAAAGATTCTACAGGAATTTCATCAACTATCTGTTCTTCATAAGCTAATCCTACAGCTAATCCTCTCCTATTAAAAAGAAGTCTATCATAAAAACCTTTCCCATAGCCAATTCTGAAACATCTTCTATCAAAAGCTATTCCCGGAACAACAATAACTTCTATTTCTTCAATAGATGCTTTTACCCCTCCTTGAGGTTCAAGAATAGATTTATATCCATGAGATAGTTGTTTTATGTTGTCTATCCAGAACAGTTCTAAATGATTATCAGTTACCCTCGGAAATGCTGTTTTTATTGAACTTTTATTACAAAAATGAAAAATTTTCCATGTATCCACTTCACTTCCATATGAGGCATAAAGAAGAACCGATTTAATTCCTTTCTTTGACAATAAATTCTCAAAAGTAGTGGTTATTTTTTCATCTTTTTGTATTTTTAGAGGTTTTGGTATCTTATTTCTTATCTCAAGCATTCTCTTTCTTATATATTTTTTATCTCTTTGCATTTTTAAATCTTATCTGAAAAATAAAACAGTACTCTAACGGCATACTAAAAGAATCCATAAAAAACATTTAAAATTATACCATTAACTTAAATATTTATGGTATCATAAAACTTTATGGAAGAAAAAGAAATAATAAAACAATCCGAAAACCTTCTTATTCCTACCTATTCAAGATATCCTATTGTTTTAAGAAAAGGACGTGGCGTAAGAGTATGGGATATAAATGGCAAGGAATATCTTGACTTTCTTGCTGGTATCGCTGTTAATGTTCTTGGTCACTGCCCAAGAAAAGTAGTAATGGCAGTACAGAAACAGGTGCAAAGACTTGTCCATGTCTCAAATTTATATTACACTGAGCCTCAGCTTGCTTTGGCAAAAATTCTAATAAAAAATTCTTTTGCTGACAGAGTATTCTTTTGCAATTCTGGTACTGAAGCAAATGAAGGCGCTCTTAAACTTGCAAGGATTTATATGAAGAGTAAATTCAGCATTGACCGTTATGAATTTATATCTACATACAATTCATTTCATGGTAGAACATTTGGAAGTCTTAGTGTTACTGGGCAGGAAAAATATCATCATGGCTTTGAACCTCTATTGGAAAGTGTAAAATTTGTGCCTTTTAACGATGTTCAGGCAATAAAAGATGCAATTAATGATAAAACGTGTGCAATTATTCTGGAGCCAATTCAAGCAGAAGGAGGCATAAACCTTCCTGAGAGGGATTATTTAAAAAAAGTACGAGAGATATGCAACAGTGAAAGAATTCTACTTATTCTTGATGAGGTTCAGACAGGTATTGGAAGAACTGGAAAACTTTTTGCATACGAACATTTTGGAATTGAACCAGATATCATGACCCTTGCAAAAGGACTGGGAGGTGGAATACCAATTGGAGCAATACTCACAAAAGAAGAAATTGCTAAAGCCTTTGGACCTAAAACTCATGCATCTACCTTTGGTGGAAATCCAGTAGCATGTTCTTCTGCATTAGCAACTCTTGATACTGTTTTAGAGGATGGTTATTTAATTGATCATTGTCAAAGAATGTCTAAGTATTTTATGAAAAAACTCAATTTTTTGAAAGATAAATATCCTGAGAAAATAAAAGAAGTAAGAGGATTAGGACTACTTATTGGAGTTGAATTAACATTTGACGCAATAGAAATTGTAAAAAAATGCATGGAAAAGGGCTTGCTAATAGGGACTGCTGGAGATGGCTCTGTACTAAGATTTACCCCACCATTGATAATAGATAAAGATGATATAGATGAAGCAATATCAATTCTTGATAAGGTTTTTAGGGAGGCTTAAGATTGAAAAAAGACTATCTTAGGGTTTTTGATTTATCTAAGGATAATTTTATTTTCTTAATAAATAGAGCGATAGAACTAAAGTCTATTAAAGATTATTCAAAGGCTCCATTGATAGGAAGAAGTATCGGCATGATCTTTGAAAAACCTTCTACAAGAACACGAGTTTCTTTTGAGGTGGCAGTATATCAGCTTGGAGGTCATCCTGTTTATCTGAGTCCTCGAGAATTGCAGTTGTCAAGAGGTGAAACTATTAAGGACACTGCTCAGGTTTTATCTCGGTATCTCGATGCCATTGTCATAAGGACCTTCTCACATAGCACCATAGAGGAATTTGCAAGATGGTCCCAAGTTCCTGTAATAAATGCTCTTACCAATGAGCATCATCCCTGTCAGGCAATGGCAGACATGATGACAATTCTTGAAAAAAAGGGCAAGACGGAGGGAATAAAAATTGCATATATTGGTGATGGAAACAATGTCGCTAATTCCCTGATTGAAGCATCGGCACTTACAAGGGCAAAAATAAATATAGCCACACCTAAAGGTTTTGAACCTCTCAAGGATTCTGTTGAAAAGGCAAAAACTTTGACAGAAGTAACACTTCTTAATGATCCATATGAAGCGGTTATAGATGCCGATGTGATTTACACGGATGTATGGCTCAGTATGGGTGAAGAAGGAAACAATGAGAAAAAAGAAAAATTCAAAAACTTTCAAATAAACTCTAAATTATTAAAAAGAGCAAAACCAGATGCTATAGTTATGCACTGCTTACCTGCTCATAGAGGTGAGGAAATAACTGATGAAGTTCTTGACGGTACTCAAAGTGTTGTATTAGATCAGGCAGAAAATAGATTATATACTGAGAAAGCAATTCTTGAATTTTTACTTCTTTTGTAGGAATATTCCTACAAATATGTAGGATTTTTCCGATTTACAACCCTTTCTCTAAACTGCATAATTATAAAAATTAAGCTTTAAGGAGGGAGTGTTATGCCATGGAACATTAACGTTGATCCACTTGGCAGTCTTGCAATCAGTGCTTTAGTAGCAGCAGTGCCTATTTTCTATCTCTTTTGGGCTCTTGCCTATAAGAGGATGAAAGGTCACTGGGCAGCAATCTCAGCAGTTATAATTGCCATGTTAATTTCAATTGTTGCCTATGGAATGCCTGTGAATCTTGCTGTTCTTTCCACATTTAATGGTTTTATATTCGGATTGTGGCCTGTTTGTTGGATTGTTGTAACCGCAGTTTATATTTACAATCTCTCTGTAGAAACCAAACAGTTTGAAATTATCAAAAACTCTCTTGCCACAATTACAGATGACAGAAGAATTCAAGCAGTGATAATAGCTTTCTCTTTTGGTGCCTTTCTTGAAGGTGCTGCAGGATTTGGAACCCCGGTAGCAATTTCTGCTGCAATGCTTGCAGGATTAGGTTTCAACCCCATTTATGCATGTGGTATATGTCTAATTGCAAACACAGCACCAGTTGCCTTTGGCGCTATTGGTATACCTATCGTTGTTGGTGCAGGCGTTTCTGGTGTTGACATGATGGCATTAAGTAAGATGGTGGGAAGACAACTACCTTTCTTCAGTGTTTTAGTTCCTTTTTATATGGTCGTTGTCATGGCTGGATGGAAAAAGGCTATTGAAATATGGCCAGTATTACTTGTAAGTGGTGGCTCCTTTGCTCTTACTCAGTTTATCGTTTCCAACTATATTGGTCCCTACCTACCTGATATTCTCTCAGCAATCATATCAATCATAGCGACAGTTATATTTGTTAAAATTTGGCATCCAAAAGAATCCTGGACTTTCTCCCACGAAGCCTGTGCTGAAGGAAAAGCATGCCTTCAGTATTCCTTTGGTCAGGTTTTTCGTGCATGGGCACCTTTCATCCTGCTTTCAATCTTTGTTGCTGCCTGGGGGATAAAACCTGTAAAGGCAGTGCTTGATCAAATTGCTACATTTAAATTCCCTATCGCAGGACTTGATAAAGCAGTAATAGATCATCTTGGAAAACCAAAAGCTGCTGTGTATGCCTTTAATCTTCTATCAGCAGCAGGAACAGCCATACTCTTTGCAGGAATTCTTTCAATCCCTGTAATGGGTGCATCAATTGGAACTGCTTTAAAAGTTGCAGGAAGGACACTTAATCAACTTAAATGGCCAATTGTAACAATCGGAACAATCCTCGGGTTTGCCTATCTATATAACTTTTCAGGAATGGCAATAACCCTTGGTTATGCCTTTGCATCAACAGGGGTAGTATTTCCACTTTTTGCAGCCTTTCTCGGCTGGCTTGGTGTTTTCATGACAGGTTCAGATACATCTTCTAACGCACTTTTCGGAAAATTACAGGAAGTTACCGCTCGTCAACTTGGTATAGACCCTGTGCTTACTGTAGCAGCAAACTCCTCTGGTGGAGTTTTTGGTAAAATGATTTCTCCTCAATCCATTGCAGTTGCTACAGCAGCTACTGGATATGTAGGACATGAAGGTGATATATTTAGATTTACACTGAAACATTCAATCATTCTTACATTCATAATGGGGTTACTTGCAATGCTTCAAGCTTATGTATTTACATGGATGATTCCTCAATGGGAACAAGTGGTACAGGTAGCTGTACAGGCAGCAAAACCATCAGCTCAAGCAGTAAGCTCAGAAGGTGTGACATACCTTGTGGTAACCTTCGCAATCTCCTTGTTTATCGTTATTCTTTCAAGAATAATCGGTAAGGGAGTCATAAAATGATCGATAGAGAGTTTATAGATAAGTGTAAAAACATTTTTGGTCATGAAAATGTTCTTACAGAAAAGGCTGAACTTATAGCCTACAGCTATGATGCTACCCCTGGAATTCCCCGTGAAACTCCAGGGGTGGTGGTATTTCCTGAAAATACAAAGCAGATTCAAGAACTAATTTTTCTTGCAAGACAAACAAAAACTCCCATTTATCCAAGAGGTGCAGGAACAAGCTTGAGTGGTGGACCTGTACCATTAAGCAAGGGAGTTGTAATTTCCTTTCAAAAAATGAACAAGATACTTGAAGTAGACCCTGATAATCTCACAGCAACTGTACAGCCCGGTGTAGTAGTTGCTGAACTCAATACAGCAGTGTCTAAATTCGGCCTTCTATATCCTCCTGATCCCGGTTCAATGGCAACAGCAACAGTTGGTGGAACAGTTGCTGAGAATGCCGGAGGTTTGAGAGGATTAAAGTATGGCGTTACCAAACACTATATAATGGGAATGGAAGTTGTTATGCCAACAGGCGAAGTATTTCGCTTTGGAGGCAAAACAGTAAAAAATGTGACTGCCTATGACTTCACTCATCTATTTGTTGGTTCAGAAGGAACGCTTGGAATAGTTACAGAAATAATATGTAAACTCATACCAGCTCCAAAATATCGCAAAGCTATGATTGCTTTTTTTGACCGACTTGAAGATGCGGGGAAGACTGTCACAGACATCGTTCGCAATCATGTAATTCCTGCAACCCTTGAGATTATGGATAAAGTTACAATTCAGACAGTGGAAAATTTTGCAAAAGTCGGACTTCCTACTGATGCAGAGGCATTATTGCTAATCGAAGTTGATGGTATGGGCAAGGATTCAGTTGAATGGGAAGCTGAAAAGTGTGTTGAAATTATAAAGCAGAATAATGGTAAATATAAAATTGCAGAGACAGACTCAGAAAGAGACTCTCTCTGGCAAGCCCGTAGAGCAGCATTACCAGCTCTGGCACAGGTAAAACCTGCCACAATTCTTGAGGATGCTACTGTTCCAAGAACTAAACTTGTTGACATGCTTATAGGTGTACAAAACATTGCCCAAAAATATGGTTTAATGATTGGCACCTTTGGTCATGCAGGAGATGGAAATCTACATCCTACCCTTTTAGTTGATCCCATGAATAGTGAAGAAATGGCAAAGGTTCATAAGGCAGTTGATGAAATATTTGAAACAGCTCTATCACTTGGTGGAACTCTATCGGGAGAACACGGAATTGGTGTGGCAAAACTAAAATATCTGAAAAACGAAATCGGACGCTCTGGAATAGATACAATGAGAAGAATAAAGCAAGCCCTTGACCCTGACAACATTCTTAATCCTGGCAAACTTGTTCCAATGGAGGATTAATGTGACAGTAAGTGCTAAAACAGTATTTGATGACTTGGAAACTTTAAAAAAAGAGCTTATCAGATGTATGAAATGTGGTAACTGCATGTCTGTATGCCCGATTTATAATGTTGAAAAAAAGGAATCTTCCGTAGCCCGTGGTAAAATTGCTCTTGGAGAAGCTATCTTATCGGAGAATATTAAAATAGATGATGAAACCCTTGTAAAGCTTATTTTTAATTGTCTTGTTTGCAAATCTTGTATGCTTGCCTGTCCTTCTGGTGTCAGGTTTGACAGAATCATTCTGGGGCTTAGATCAGCAATTGTAAAGAAAAAGGGAATTCCCTTTGTAAAAAAAGCACTTTTTGGACTTTTAAGGAATTCTGAACTTTTTGACAAAGGAATGAAAGCCTTTGCAGCAATGCAGGGATTATTTCTTAGTGCTGAGGAAGAAAAAAAACGGAAACCAAGAGGATTTCTTAGGGGAATAAGTTCAAGATTCGACGAAAAATTCATTCTGCCAGAACTTTCCCGTGAAAGCTTTCGTGATAGATCGAAAGAGAAAGAGGAAGTTTCATTACCTCAGGCAACTGCTTTATTTTTCACAGGATGCTCGGTAAATTATCTTTATCCCGAAGTAGGTGATGACTTAATTTATGTACTTAAGGAAAACAACGTTACCATAATTACACCAAAGAAGCAGAATTGCTGTGGAATGCCTGTCATGGTTCATGGAGATATTGAAACTGCCCGTGAGATTGCAAAGAAAAATATTGATATATTCGAAAAAACAGAGGCTCAATATATCGTTACAGTTTGTGGCTCCTGTGGTAGTGCCCTTAAACATGAATATCCAATTATTCTTGAAAACACCGAATATGAAGAAAGAGCAAAAAAATGGGCTCAAAAGGTCTATGACATATCAGTATTTCTTCTTAAGGTCATAAAATTTAAGGAACCAAAGGGAAAACTTAATCTAAAGGTTACCTATCATGATTCCTGTCATCTTAAAAAATCAATGAAAGTTTTTAATGAGCCAAGACAACTTCTTAAAATGATTCCTGGACTGACCTTAGTTGAGATGAAAAAACCCGATGCCTGTTGCGGAAGTGGAGGCAGTTATCATCTTACTTATGCTAATACTTCACTGAAAATTGCAAAGGAAAAAGCTGAAGATATAAAAGCAACACAGGCAAATGTAGTATGTACAGGCTGTCCTGCCTGTATGATGGAGATTTTTGAGAGTTTAAACAGATTTGGTGGTAATTGCCATGTCACACATACAGTAAGCTTACTCGCAAAATCATATAAAAATGAGAGGGCTGGAAATGTTTGAACTTTTTAAGCAAAAAGCAGAAGCAATAAATGCAGAAGTGTACTATTTTAAAAGTAAAGCAGAGGCTCTTGACTTTATTAAAGATTTTATCTTAGAACATAATCCTAATAAACTGTCCAAAGGTGTTGTTTGGTGTGAATCTCCCTTTCTTGAAGGTATAGACAAAGACTCACTACTTATGGAATTACCACAGGTTGAATTTAACATTGACCTTAATTCAGCCTCATCAGCAAAGATTGGAATAAATCAGGTAGATTATGGCATTGCTGAAACAGGAAGTCTTGTAGAAATCTCGGAAAATGTTTCAAAAAGACTATGTTCAACCTTGCCTGAAATTCATTTAGCCATTTTACCATTAAGCAAGATTGAGCCAACGATGGATGATATTATGAAAAAAATAGATATAAGAAAAATTCCTTACCTTACTGTAATCAGCGGTCCCAGCAGAACCGCTGATATAGAGAGAGTGCTCACAATTGGTGTGCATGGACCTGAAAGAGTCCTGATTCTTTGTGTTGATAATTTTTAGGAGGATTCATAGATGATAAAGGAAGACATTAGAAAAGCGCTTCAGAATGCCAATCTTAGCGGAGCTTTAACCCGCTTTTCAGAGGCTTATGCAGTAAGCAGAGCCAAAGCCTACGAAGGACTTAACTTTGAAGAAATACGAGAAAAAATTGCCTCTGCTAAAGCCTTTGTGGCAGAGCATCTCGAGGAAGTAGTTCAAACTTTTATTAAATCTGCTCAGGCAAATGGAGCAAAGGTTTTTTATACAAAAAATCCTGATGAGGTAAAAAAGTATATCCTTGATCTCGCCAGGAAAAACAATGTAAAAAGCATAGTCAAATCTAAATCCATGGCAACAGAGGAAATTCATTTAAATAAATATCTTAAAGAACAAGGAATTGAGGTAAATGAAACAGACCTTGGTGAATGGATTATCCAGCTTGCAGGCCAAAGACCTTCCCATATGGTATTACCAGCTATTCATCTTACAAGATACGATGTATCTGATGTTTTTACAAAAAAAGTTGAACCAATAGAACCAGACATCGCCAGAATGGTTAAATTTGCAAGAAAACATCTTAGAAGAAAGTTTCTCGCAGCAGACATGGGAATTACAGGAGCAAATATGGCAATTGCTGAAACAGGAACTTTGGTGTTGTTTACCAATGAAGGGAATGCTCGTCTTACAATGACATTGCCTAAGATTCATGTGGCTGTGGTAGGAGTTGAAAAACTGGTAGCCAAATTTGAAGACATATTCCCTATAATAAAGGCATTACCAAGAAGTGCCACAGCTCAACTTATTACAAGTTATATATCCTTTGTAACCAAACCTTACACTCACATAGACGGTTCACAAAAAGAGTTTCATATAGTTTTACTTGACAACAAAAGAAGTGAGGCTGCTAAAGACCCTGTTTTCAAACAATCCCTTCAATGCATTAGATGTGCTTCTTGCCTTAATGTTTGCCCTGTATTTAGGCTAATTGGCGGGCATGTGTTCGGTAAAATATACACAGGTGGCATAGGAACAATTCTAACTGCCTGGACAGAGGGGCTCAAGGCTTCGAAGGACATTCAGGGGCTTTGTATTCAGTGTGGAAACTGTGTGAAAGTATGCCCAGGTAAGATAAATATTCCTGAACTTATTGTTGAGATAAGAAAAAGATTGGCAAAACAAGAGGGATTAAGCTTTACTACGCGGGCAATATACTCTGTTGTAAATAATAGAAAACTTTTTCATTCGATACTAAGAACTGCCTCTAAATTGCAGAAACCCTTTGAAAGAAGCGGGTTCATAAGACATCTACCCTTTTTCCTCTCAGATTTAACACAGGAAAGGAGCCTGCCAGCAATTGCAGAGACTCCATTTAGAGATAGATTCAGAAAAATAATCCAGCCAAGTTCTGGGAAAAAAGTAATATTTTTTGCAGGCTGCCTAATTGACTTCGCCTATCCTGAAATTGGAGAAGCATTGATAAAGCTTCTTAACTCAGCTGGGATTGAAGTTCTATTTCCAGAAGAGCAAACATGCTGTGGGGCACCAGCAAGATACTCAGGGGTAATGGATGTGGCAGCGAACAACTCAAGGCAAAATTTGGAAGCCCTTTTAAGCGTTGAAGCAGATTTCATCATCTCTGCTTGTCCTACATGTACTGTTGCTCTAAAACAACAATTTATAAAGGATTTAAAAGAACAAAATTATACTCAAGAAATTATTACAAAAGCAGAAAAAATTTCAAAAAAGGTAAAAGATGCTTCAGAATTTATAAATACTCTTATAAAAGAAAATAAGATTAAATTCGATAGGAGTCAAGAATTAACTGTCACCTATCACGATCCCTGTCATTTAATTAGAAGCCTTAATATTTACAAAGAACCGAGAGAAAGTCTAACCATATCTGGGATGAAATTAATAGAAATGTTTGAATCAGACACATGCTGTGGAATGGGTGGATCCTATTCATTAAAATTTCCTGAAATTTCAGGAACAATACTAAGAAGAAAACTTGAAAACATAAAAAAAACAGGGGTTGACATGGTTTGCACAGACTGTCCTGGTTGCGTGATGCAGATTAGAGGGGGCATTGACAAAGAAGGACTTCCTATTAAAGTAAAACATTCATTAGAAGTGCTTGCTGAGAGATTAAAGGAGGTTTAACAATGATTAGGTATTTCAAAGTAAGAAAATTAATTCAGGGAAGATTATTTAAAGGGCAGGAAATAATCTCAGAAATCACAAAATATCTTAAAGAAAATACTATAAATGCTGGTTTAATAAGTGGTATAGGAGCTGTAAGCAAAGCTAAAATAGGATACTATGATCAGACAACACGACAGTATATATCACAGGAGTTTAATGAACCAATGGAAATTTTATTTTTAAAGGGAAATATATCTATAAAAGATGGCGAACCTTTTCCCCATATACATATTGTTCTCTCAAAAAAAGATTACTCCTGTATAGGAGGCCATCTTTTTGAGGCCCAAGTTTTTGCCTTTGAATTTGAACTTATTGAATTTGACGGAAATTTCTATGAAAGAGGATTTGATGAAGATACAGGCTTATTTCTTTGGAAAATTTAAATAAGCATCTCTTCAAGAGTAATTTTTACACATTCAGCTAAAACATCGAGATTGTAACCACCTTCAAGTACAAATATTTTAGGAGCGTAGGAGGAGTTAAGAATGCTTCTGACAATGCTTCTTACTCCTTCTGTGGTTACATTTATATAACTTAAAGGATCTTCTTGATGGATATCATAGCCAGCAGAAACTAATATAAGATCTGGCTTCACTTCTCTAATTTTTTGAGGCAGTATGTCCTGAAAAACAGTCAAATATTCTCTGGTTCCTGAACCTGCTCTTAATTGAATATTATATGTACATCCTTCTCCTTTGCCTTTTCCAATTTCAAGCTCTCTACCAGTGCCAGGATAAAATGGAAACTGATGAGAACTAAAATAGAAAACTGAACAATCATCTTCAAAGATGTGCTGAGTACCATTTCCATGATGGACATCAAAATCAATAATAAAAATTTTTCTGTATCCCTTTTTCTTGGCATAGGCAGCACCCACTGAGATATTATTAAAAATACAAAATCCCATAGCAGTGTCAACCTCAGCATGATGTCCAGGAGGTCTTACCGCACAAAAGGCTCTATCAACTTCCTTGTTATATACATAATCAATGGCATCCAAAACAGCACCTACTGCATAACAAGCAACTTCATAGGTATTTTCACTTAGATAAGTATCTGGGTCTAAATATCCAGCCTTTGAGTTCTTAATTTTTTCAATGTAGTAAGGCTCATGAACAAGAGCGATTTCCTCGTGAGTTGCTTTTCTGGGTTTTATATGAACAAGCCTATCCCAAAGCCCTTGCCTTTTTAAGTGATTTACAATAGCAATCAGTCTTTCCTTTGATTCTGGATGTCCCTGAGGGGTTTCATGCATTAGAAATATGTCATCATATACAAAGCCAACTTTTCTATCCATAAAAAATGATATCTTATACCATACATGAAAAGTCAAGTTACAGAGAGTTTTATCTATCTTACTTTAATTGGGAGTCTTATTATGACAGTACTTCCCTTCCCCAATTCGCTCTCAATAGATATAAATCCCCTATAATATTGAACAATTGTAAGAGAAATTGTTAGTCCAAGACCTGGACCGTAGACCTTTGTAGTAAAAAATGGGTCAAATATTTTCTTTATTAATTCCTTAGGAATTCCCTTGCCCGTATCAGAAATTTTTATTTCTAAGTCATTTCCTGTTAATTCAATAGAAATTTTTAAAATTCTCCTATCTGATTTTTCCATTGCCTCAATAGCGTTTTTTATGATATTGCGGAGCACTATCTTGAGGTGTTCTTTGTCTATATAAATTGAAGGTGTTTCTTTGAAATCTATTTCAACCTCTATTGCCTTGTCTTCAATTTCCTTTTCAAACTCTTCTAAAACCTCTTCTACCGCCTTTTTAGGGTCAACATTTTCAAGAAAGCCTATGGCGATCATTTTAAGATTAAGAATATCACTTAAAAGTCGTTCTAATCTCTCAGCTTCTTGTATTATGGTCATAAGATAAGGTTTATTAGGATCTCCTGGAGGTAGACTGTTATATACTTTTTTAGCAAATCCTGCTATACTAACAATTGGATTCCTTATTTCATGAGAAAGACTATCAATAACTTTCCTTACTGACTCTGTTTTTTCCTCTTCAACAACCTTTTCTGCTGTTTCTTTCCTCGTAAGAAGAGAGCGAATCCTGGCTGATAGTTCTCTGTAATCAAAAGGTTTAGGGACATAATCATCGGCACCAATATCAAATCCCTTAACTCTACTTTCTACATCAGATTTTGCCGTAAGCATAATAATAGGGATCAGCTTAGTCTTTTCATCATTTTTTAGTCTGCTGCAAACTTCATATCCATCCATTTTGGGCATCATGACATCAAGAATTATTATATCCGGATTAGATTCGTAGACCTTCTGTAAAGCTTCTTCACCGTCATAGGCTTCTATGGTGTTGTAGCCCTCGGCTTTTAGCCTTTTTCGCAAAAGTTCTACTGTATCAATATTGTCATCTACAATTAAAACCGTCTGTTGCTGTTCGTTCATTTATCTTTAAGATAAATTTTAATTTGTTCTGGAAATTCTCTTACATTAATAGGCTTTGATATATAACCATTACAGCCTGCCTGAAGAGCCTTTTCTTGATCTCCTCTCATGGCATGAGCAGTAAAGGCTATAATAGGGGTATCCTTAAAATCAGGTCTTGCCTTTAATCTTCTGGTAGCCTCATATCCATCAATTTTAGGAATTGATATATCCATAAGTATGAGGTCTGGTCTGTAAGCAACTGCTTTTGCAATAGCGTCCTCTCCATCCACTGCCTCTATGATTTCATATCCCTGTTTTTTTAGTATTTTTTTAACAAGCTCTCTTGAATCCTCATTATCATCAACTATTAGAATTTTTTTCATTTTAGCCTCCTATTTTTCTTAAACTATTCTTAAGCTCTGTTACAAGTTCCTCTTCTGAAAAGAGAGCTTTGTTAATTATATCCTTTATTCTACCATCTAATTCTTCCTTTTCCTTGTCACTGAGTTCCTTATTTGTAAGTGCTATTATTGGAGTCTCCTTTAGCTCTGTCGAACCTTTAATAAAATCAATAAAATCAAATGCGCTACTTAATGGATCCGTTATATTAACTATTAAAAGATCAGGAAATTGAGTTTTCACCAATTCGATAGCCTCTTTACTACTTAAGGCAGAATAAACTTCATAGCCACTCTCTTTAAGTATTTTTGAAATCTCATTATTCGTCTTTTCATCTCTCTCAAGCAGTAAAACTTTTTTAATAGCTCTGTAGGACTCTAAGTTTTTTATTTTTCTGAGAAGCAAATAACCATCAAGAGGTTTTACAAAGTAGTCTGCAGCTCCCAAACTAAAAGCAAGTGTTTTATTATCTATTATAGATACTATTATTACTGGAATATCCTTTGTTTCCTCATCTCCTTTAAGTTCTTTTAATACCTGCCAACCGTCTTTCTTAGGCATCATAATATCAAGAGTTATTGCAACTGGCTTTATTTCTTTTGCTTTTTTCACCGCCTCTTCACTACTAAGAATTCCTATGACCTTGTAATCTTTCTCTAAATATTTTCTGATTAAATCTACCGCATCGGGATTATCATCAATTGCCAAAACAACTTTTTCCTTTTCTGAGGGTCTTGCTATCTCTGAGGTTATCTCCTCCTTATGTAAAACGAGATCTCTTACTACCTCACATATTTTACAGGCATCAGCCTTTTCAGGATATGAACCCTTTCTCATTCCTTTACAGTGTGTGCCTAAAACAAGCCAACATCTTTTCTCGGAAGAACCATACTCAGGACAGTTTACATGTCCACACTGAGTATAATCCCAGCATCTAACCATTTTACCTTCATAGGAAGGCTCTTGTAGAAAAACTTCCTTCGGCACTTCAAAATATTTAGCCAGTTCTTCTGCCATCTTATCTTCTATTACAGGAACAGGCTTATCAAAAACCTCCTTTTTATATGGTAAAAGAACATAGAAAGTACTGCCTTTACCAACTTCACTTTCAGCCCATACCATGCCTTTATGTAATGCCACAAGGCCTCTTACAATGCTCAATCCAAGACCAGTTCCTTCATATTGTCTTGTTGTAGACACATCGGCCTGAGCGAATTTATCAAAAATTTTATCGAGGTCTTCCTTTTTAATTCCTATACCCGTATCGGTTACTGAAATTTCTATAAATTGAGGATTACCTTCTTCATCCGGTCCCCTTTCTGAAACTTTTGCCTTTATTGTTATTCCTCCTTCATGGGTAAATTTTACTGCATTTGATATGAGATTTATTAAGATCTGTTTTGTTTTATCTTCATCCACATAAAGTTTCTCTGCTCCTGGTTCTATATTTAGTGAAAAAGTAAGTCCTTTTTTAGCAATTAAAGGTTCGAAGGTTACCATTATTCCGTCGATAAGTTGTTTTAAATCTACTTCTTTAGGTCTAAGCTCAATTTTACCAGATTCTATTTTTGAGATATCGAGAACATCATTTATTAACTGAAGAAGATGTCTTGCATTTGCTGAAACCTTTTTTAGAGAAGCCTTTTGGTCATCATTCAAAGGTCCGTCAACTTCGTCAAGTAATAAATCTGTATATCCAATTATGGCATTCATAGGAGTTCTCAATTCGTGGGACATGTTTGCAATAAATGCTGATTTCAATGTGTCAAGTTCTTTAAGTTGTTTATTTGCTTTCTGAAGTAAAGCTACAAGCTCTTCTCTTTCTTCAAGAAGTCTTGCTCTGCGAGTAAGCTCTTTTTCCAGTTCCATCTTTGATTTGGCAACTTCATTAACCATATAATTAAATGTTTCTATGAGAATGCCAATTTCATCCTTCGGATATTTACTAATAGTAGTCATCTCACCCTTTGCAAATCTTTGTGTTGCATCTACCAATGTGTTTAATGGATTTCTAATAATCTTTTTTACTATAAATGTAATAACAACTGTACCAAGAAAAAAGGCAAATATGGTGAGAGCTACAGATCTATTTCTTTGAGCATTTACAGTTCTATAAACCTCTTCAAGTCCTGTGCTCATTACAAGAGCACCTAAAACTTTTCTTGATGAACCATGACAATGGAAACATTCAGGCGAATTATGGATGGGAAGAATGGTGATCAGGTTTCTCTCACCATTTAACTTAAATTCAACAGATTGTTTTGAGGTTGAATTTTGAGATATGCTCCTTTTAAATAAATCTTTAAACTCTTCATTTGTTATAACATCTTCTATTTTTGAGTGAATTATCTCTTTATTTGTAGAAAATGAAATAAATCCATTGAAATCAGTTAGGTATACTCTTATATTTTTATATTTTCTACCAATTTCCTCCAAATCCCTATGCATACTATCGCTGTCTCCTACAGTTAATGGATATTTCATTGTGGCATAAATAGTATCAAGGACTTCGTTATTACCTGCTTCTACAAGACGTAATCTATCTCCTTTTCCAAAATAAATTCTAAACCATATCTCAATTATCATAACAATCGTGATGATAATTATGAATGTTAAAAGAAGCTTATTACCTATTTTTTGAGTTATAAACTTAAACATTAATGAACTCCTCTAAGAAGTGGTCTAAATCTGAAAGTCCTTATTCTTTCCTCGGTATGGCATGGTTCACAAGTTTTAGTAGTAAGTTTTCCTATTATATGTTCTCTCTTTCTTGTCTCCACATGCCTTTTACCAGGACCATGACAGACTTCACAACCCGTATTTTTAAGATGCGGGGTTTTATCAACACTTACAAAGCCTCCTTTTTTACCATAACCTGTTGTATGACATTCATAACATCCTCTTAATTCTTCTGGAGTTATTTTATTTTTCATTTTTTCGACACCTAAAAAAGAGCGAGACATACGGGAAAATTTTGTAAAATTATCATACTGTTTTTGATGACAAGGTTTACAGCTTTCAGTACCTATATAATCTGAAAAGGCTGTAAATGGTGAAAGGATAATCAGTAATATAATAACTAAGTTCATATTTAAAGATTATCAGAAAAGATAAGATTTGTAAACTTTTATTGAATAAAAATTTATTTGATAATTATAAAAATTTTTAAATTTAAGATTCTCTTAACATTATTCTTTCAATTTTTCTTGCCAGAGCCTTCGAAGAATCTATTTCCACATAAACAGCTGAGAGAATGGAAGAAGTTGATGGAACATCAAACTTTTTAGGCATTTGTGTAAGAAACTTCTCTATTACTTCATCCTCTTTAAATCCTATAACTGAATTCTCAGGACCTGTCATGCCTACATCTGTTATGTATGCTGTACCCTTTGGAAGAATTTTTTCATCTGCTGTTTGAACGTGAGTATGGGTACCCACCACTGCACTTACCTTTCCATCAAAATAAAGGGCAAAAGCAATTTTTTCAGAGGTAGCTTCTGCGTGGAAATCAATAAAAATTATATCTGTCTCTCTTTTAATCCTCTCTATTTCCTTTTTTGTAGCTCTGAAAGGACAATCAAGCATATTCATAAAAATTCTTCCAGAAACATTCAAAACACAAACTAAATTATTTTTTCTTGTCCTTATTAGGGTGCTTCCCGCTCCTGGAACACCTTCTGGATAGTTTATAGGTCTCAGAATTCTTGACTCTTTAGCAATATATGGAACAGCTTCTTTTTTATCCCACACGTGATTTCCAGTTGTTATTACATCTATACCATAAGAAAAAAGTTCTTCTGCCACTTTTTCTGTTATTCCAAAACCACCTGCCGCATTTTCACCATTAGCTATAACCAATTCAATTTTATATTGATCAACTAATTTTGGAAGCAATGCCCTTACAATATTTCTTCCAGCTTTACCAACTATATCTCCAATAAATAGAATATTAACAGTTTCATTATTTGGCATATTCTATAAATCTTGATTCTCTGATGACTGTAACTTTTATTTGTCCAGGGTAGCTTAATTCCTTCTCGATTCTTTTGCTTAACTCTCTTGCAATAAGGGCACATTCTTCATCCGTTACCATATCAGGTCTTACAATGAGTCTAACCTCTCTTCCTGCTTGAATAGCATAGCAGTTTTGAACACCTTGAAAAGACATGGCAAGCTCTTCAAGTTTAGTAAGCCTCTTAATATAACTCTCTATTGTCTCTCTTCGTACTCCTGGCCTGGCTGCGGACAAAGCATCTGCGGCTGCTACAAGAGCAGACTCTACACAACTGAATTCCACATCTTCATGATGACTTAGGATTGCATTAATAACCTCTTCACCTTCTCCATATTTTCTTGCAAGCATTGCACCTATTTCTTGATGAGAACCTTCCATCTCATGGTCTACAGCTTTTCCTATGTCATGAAGAAGTCCTGCTCTTTTTGCAAGTGTTACATTCACTCCAATTTCTCCTGCCATTAAACCGCTAAGCCATGCAACTTCTTTAGAATGTTGAAGCACATTTTGACCATAGGAGGTTCTGTATTTTAGTCTTCCTACAAGCTTAATTACCTCAGGATGAATACCACTTAACCCAAGCTCAAAAACCGCTTTTTCACCCTCTTCCTTTATTGATATATCCACATCTCTACGAGCCTTCTCCACCACTTCTTCAATTCTCGCAGGATGAATTCTTCCATCAGCTATTAATCTTTCAAGAGCTATTCTTGCCACTTCTCTTCTTATGGGATCAAAAGATGAAAGTATTACCAATTCTGGCGTATCATCAACTACAAGGTCAACTCCTGTAAGAGCTTCAAATGCTCTGATGTTTCTACCTTCTCTTCCTATTATTCTTCCTTTCATTTCATCATTTGGAAGGCTCACTGCAGTAACTGTAGCATCTACCACATAATCACTTGCATATCTCTGAACAGCAAGGCTTAATATCTCCTTTGCCTTTTTATCTGCTTCTTGTTTTGCCTCGTCTTCTATTCTTTTAATGAGCTTAGCTGCTTCAAATTTAGCCTCCTGTTCAATCCTTCTAAAAAGTTCCTGCCTTGCCTCTTCTTCCTTCATGCCTGCTATTTTTTCTAAAAGACTTTGCTGTTCTTTTATAAGCTGCTTATAATGATTTTCGCTGTCTTGAATCTGCTTCTCTCTTAAAATTAATTCTTTTTCTATCTTGCTTAATTCAGATTCCTTTCTATCAACTTGTTCTAACTTACGGTCAAGTAGTTCTTCCTTCTGCCTGAGCCTCTTTTCCTGATAGGTGATCTCCTTAGTTTTTTCTTTAAGCTCTCTTTCTGCCTCTGATTTTAATTGATATACAATTTCTTTCGCTGAGATATGAGCCTCTTTTTTTATGGTTTCGGCTTCCTTTTTGATAGCTTCTGCTTCTCTTTTTGCTTCTTCAATAATCTTTTGTACTTCTTCATGGATTTTTGACTTTTCTTCAGTTAATTTGCTCTTTTTATATATATATAAACCATATCCAGAAGCTACACCCGCAGCAACAGCAATAAGAATATATATAAATTCCATCATAACACCTCCTTAAGATTATTTATGTTTGGCTTCCTTGAGGGAATATGATGAAGTGGATAGAATAAAAATCTATAAAAATAATTAGTGCTTAACCTCTTTTATATCTATCTTAAAGTGGATTACTCCACCATCATCATACCCCCGCCCTGCCGTGTGGTAGGGAAAGTCAGATCCCACTTGGACAAGTGGGTGCCTTGTAGGTAGGTTAGGCTTCCTCCGAAGAGGCATGCACACCGCTACCTACGCTGGCTCCCTAACGGACCTAACTGCCGGATCCCCTTTTCCTCCATCACGCACAGGGCAGGAAGCCTTTATTATTT
>JAOAGB010000037.1 GCA_026415995.1 Thermodesulfovibrio sp.
TGATAATGTTTTGTATCAAATATTTGGCAAAAGTGGATTTTCCCGTATCTATCTGTCCAAGTATAATTATCCTTTTAGAGAGTTTAGCTATTTCTAAGGCTTTATACCATTCGCTTTCAGGTATTAATTCAAACATATTTATATTATTAATAATCGTTCAACATTTTCTGTAAATTTTATAATAATACTAAAGTATTGAAAAAAATTTTTCATATATATAATTACCATAGTATAAAAAATTGGAGATTTATTTATGTATCTTTATCTTGTGCAACATGCAAAGGCTAAATCTGAAGAGGAAGACCCGGCAAGACCTCTATCTGAAGAAGGATTCAAAGACTTAAAGAGAGTCTCATTATTCATAAGTAAAGTCAATCTTTCCATTGATGAAATCTGGCATAGTGGGAAACTTAGAGCAAAACAAACTGCAGAAATATTAGCTGAAGCTCTGAAAATTACAGATATCAGTGAGGTTAAAGGACTTGCACCCCTTGATGATCCAGAGGTTATAGCAGAGAAAATCTTAAAATCAGATAAATCTATTATGATTGTAGGACATTTACCTCATATTGGCAGACTTACCTCACTTTTAATTGTCGGAGATAAGGATAGAAAAGTTGTTACATTCCAAATGGGCGGAATTGTTTGTTTAGGAAGAGATGAGGAGATATGGTCATTAAGATGGTGCATAATACCAGAAATTCTGAGTGATCTATAGCATTATTGCAGATATCATTGTAATAATACATTTTCTATGGATAGTTTTTCTCATAATCGGAGCTTTTTTTAGAAATATACATGGTTATATAAAATTTTTACACATAACTGGTTTAGGCTATGCCTTATTTATACAGGTTTTTGATCTATATTGCCCTCTTACCTTTCTTGAAAATTGGCTAAGAAGTTTGACTAATAAAACCCTAAAATATGAAGGTTCTTTCATTTCTTATTATTTGGAGAAGTTAATTTATATAGAAATCTCTCGTTGGATAATAGTAGCTCTTACTTTTTTTATTGTATTTTTTAATCTTATCTTGTATATGAAAAACAACAAATCTAAAATATTGAACTCACATTAAATCCAGCATTATAGGCTCTATCAATAATCCCAGGTATGTGGTTAAAACCAACTGCTACAAAAGAGTCTCCTTCTTTAAGATATGGTATCATTCTTTCAAAGAGAATAGGATTTCGGTTTTCAATGATACTTGGACACATCGTTGGAAAATTTTCTGACAGTTTCATAAGTGCTTTTAATTCACCTTGAAAATATAGTTTTTCATATTTATTTATGTATTCATCCCAGTGCTCTGCGTATTTAAAGAAATTTACAATTCTCTCCAAAGGAATTCCTTCAAGTGCTTGTATTTGTTCATGGATTGTTTCAAGAAAATGAATGCTAATATTTAATTCCTTTGCTATCTTTAGTATCTCTATGTCTATTGAGTATTTCCAATCCTGAATCTCTAAAAACTCATACCATATAAGAAAAAAAGCCATCCATGCTTTGTTTTTCTTAAGAATTTCTTTGATTGATTTTTCATAAAATATCCCTAAGTGAAAGTCAGCTAATACTTGAAAAGTAGGTGGAGTTTTTTTAGTATAAAGACTTGTTATCTTATGAATTAATAGTTCTATAGTATAACTGTCAAGCATTTCATAAAGTGAAAGTTTAGGAGTTTGCTTTCCCACATCTATTACCTTTTCAAAGTTTTCCCTGTCTAACGGACCTTCAAGTATTACTTTTTTAGATTTTTTGATGTAATTTCTGAGAGAATCTCTAAAGGAATATGAAAATTTATGAGAACTTCCAGCTAAGTAAGAAGTTTTTCCTTTCACTTCTATTTTCCATATCATTTTAAATTGTTTTTTTCTTAATAGATCGAGAAACATTAGTTTATAATTTATTTTTTTTATCTAATAGCAGCAATGCTTAATCTTTCTTTTCTAATAAAAAATATCATATTTTAAAAAAGAAGCTCCATTACATTTTTTCTTTGATCTGAGAAATTTTATTCAATTAAAAAATTATTATAGATTAACAAGAAATATGGTCTTTAGCTTATTTTATATTTTTATTTTAAAAAATACGGTGAATTTATCCTTTCTCCCTTAAGTATCGAGAAAGCTAAAGTTTTCTTTTTTATATTTTTATTTAGGGTATCTGTTTAAGTTGTTGATTTAATTTATTATTTTTATATTATTATAATATTTATGTATTTAAAGAATTTCGAATTTTTAAATAACCCCTTTGTTGCCTACGCTCATCACAGGATAGTTGTTGATAAACAGGAAAAACCTATTGATTATATATTTTTAGATGTAAATCAAGCCTTTGAGAAATTAACTGGGCTAAAAAGGGAAGAAATAATAAACAAAACAGTAAAAAATCTAATTCCAGAAATTGAAAAGGATTCTTTCAACTGGATTGACTTTTATGGAAATATAGCCCTCCACGGAGGTAATGCTGAAACTGAACAGTACAGTGAGAGACTCGGTAGATGGTATAAGGTTTATGTATATTCTGATGAACCTATGTATTTTACTGTTTTTTTTATTGACATAACCAAACAAAAAGAGGCTGAGATAAATTTAGATTTAGAGAAAAGAAAGCTTGAAAAGATAATTGAAGCCACTTGTGCTGGATTGTGGGAGTGGAACTTAGACACCAATGAAATAAAGTTTTCTTTTAGTTACCCAGAAAAATTAGGATTTACAAATGAGGAAGTAGAACTTGTAAATTTCTCATTTTTTCAAAAACTTGTCCATCCTGAAGACATGCCAAAATTGATGGATGCAATTGAAAAGAACCTTAAGGGTTTAACAGATAGTTTTCAATGTGACTTTAGAATGAAACACAAGGATGGTCATTGGATATGGTTTAGCGGAATAGGTGGAGTTATTGAGAGGGACAAAACTGGAAAGCCTCTTAAGATGGCTGGAATAGATTTAGATATAACATGGCGTAAAAAAATAGAAGAAGAAATAATTCAACATAAAAACAGGCTACAATTACTTATTGATGGATTACCCTTTCCAGTTTGGTTGATAAATAGGGATAGAAAGATTCTCTATCAAAATAAAAAAGCTGATACTATTCTTAACACTAAAATTGGAGAATATTGCTGGAATACTCTCCATAGAGGAATCACCCTTCCGAAAGAATATTATATTTCTTTACTTGAAAAAGGAGAAATTCAACAAGGATCTAAGTGTTACTACTGTAGGGCAGATGAAGCTCTTGAGAGGAAAACTGCTGTGAATGACCTTGTTGAACTTTATGGAAGATTTTGGGACTCTTGGTGGGTTTATATTGATGAAGATCTCTGCTTACATTATGCAATCGATGTAACTGATAAATTGAAAATAAGAGACGAATTTCTAAAAGCTGATAGATTAAGAGCTTTAGGAGAAATTGCCGCTGGAATTGCACATGATTTCAATAATCTTATGCAGGCAGCAATAGGCAATATTGAAATAGCTTTTATTGATTCAGACAATGAAGATATTAAAAGATATCTATCTAATGCTCTAATAACCTTAGAGAATGCAAAAACTCTCTCAAATAAGCTTATAACTTTTTCAAAAGGTGGAGTTCCCATAAGACAAGTAATGCCTCTTTCACCATGGATAAGAGATATAACCGTCCATTATAGTTATGGCTTAAATCTTGAATACTCCTTTGATATTCCTGAAAATCTTTATTTAGTAAACATTGATCCAGAACAAATGGCGCAGGTAATTGCAAATCTTATTAAAAATTCCCATGAAGCTAATCCAGATGGACTAAAAATAAATATATCAGCAAGCAATGTATACTTGGAAAGATCCAATCCATACTCTCTAAAAGAGGGGAGATATATTAAAATAATTTACCAAGACAATGGTCCTGGTATTCCCAAAGAAAACTTAGACAGAATCTTCGACATTTTCTTTACTACTAAAGAATTTGGACGCGGGCTCGGACTTTCTTTATGCTATTCAATTATAAAAAAGCATGATGGAGCCATAGACGTAGAGTCTGGGGTTGGAAAGGGTACTAAATTTTATATATATTTACCTGCAGCAGAAAGATAAATATCTATTAGTAAAAACCTTTTCTAAAATATCTGTTTTTTTATGTCTCTGAATGTTTAAGTTAGCATTTTCCCTTCTACAAATAAAAATTTTTACATTATCAGTCAGTTCAGAGGGGTTGACAAAATATTAAATTATTTTTTATGCTAAGATTAAGTTCTTTGATTAATTAACTGCGTGACTTGAGATTAATAAGAGTGAATTAAAAAATACTCTTGACAAAAAATAATAGATTTTGATAATCTTAAAACATACAGTTGATCATTTTTCTCAATTTAATGTTCTTTGACAATTTCGGTAAGCCCTGTTAATGACTTAAAAGTTTCAGCAGTATAGCCAGTATCAAAGTTATATATGAGAGTTTGATCCTGGCTCAGAGCGAACGCTGGCGGCGTGCCTAACACATGCAAGTCGAGCGGACTATGTGAAGGGGTAACTCTTTACATAGTTAGCGGCGAACGGGTGAGTAACACGTGGGTAACCTACCCTTAGGAGAGGGATAACTTGGGGAAACCTAAGCTAATACCTCATAAGACCACAATCTGAAATGGTTGTGGTAAAAGGAGCAATCCACCTAAGGATGGG
>JAOAGB010000049.1 GCA_026415995.1 Thermodesulfovibrio sp.
TCATTTTTTAGTTTTTCAAGAAACAATAACTGTTATATGCAGAAGAGTAATTGAACAAAAAATCTTTATAAGCAAAATGTTTAAGACAATTCAAGATTTTTTCAATACCCTCATGATGCTTAATGAAATACCTCCTTCTGAGGCAGTTATCAATATAATGGAAAAAGCAAAGTGCCTTCTAAGTTTTACGGATGCAACATTAATCTATTATGCTAACATCTTGAAAGCAGAGATTCTTACTTTTGATAGCAACTTGCTTTCGATTTAAGATGCATTTTACCTTAATGACCCTACAAAAATCCTGGCAATATCCTCCATCTGACCCTTTTTTTGTATTCCTCATAGACCTTTCCAAATCTACTGAGAAGTTCCCTTTCTTCAAAGGGTATAACAAAAGTATGAACCATGACAAAATCAAAGAGGGTCAAAATACCTACTGCAACAAACTCTGTGAGAAGAAAAACCCCGAGAAATATCATAGTATGAGCAAGATAAGTAGGATGTCTAACTTTAGAAAATGGTCCTGATGCTATTAAATTAATTTCCTTTTTAGGTAATATCTCTGGTACACCTATAATACCCCATAGACTCAAAAGTTTTGCAGTCCATATATGAAGTATAATCCCAAATAAAAAAAGTCCAGCTCCAATTAAATTTAAGAAATATGGAAATTGGAAGGTATACATTAAAATATAATCCCGATAAGTAAAAACTACTAAAGATATTAAGCTGAAGGTAACTATGGGCATTAGATATGTTAGAATCCCGAGCTTTCTAAAAAATTGTGGATAGAAATGAACGGGAATCCAAAAAAACGGAATATTAACTCCAAATATTAAGGTTATTAAAGCTAAAAATTCTAACATCCTATATCAGCGTTTTTCAATTAAGAAGAGAAATCCCTACCCCAGAAACATCTATAAAAATTATTTGCCCTCTGGGAGTATTCAGAAATTATCTTTTCTGTCTCTTTAAGAATTTCTTCTCTCTTAGGGTGGTCTTCAAACCATTCAGAAAGCATTTCCTTTGTTACCTCAATATGAAACTGAAGGGCATAGACATTGTCCTTGTATCTGAACGCCTGATTTTCATACATAGAAGATTTTGAAAGATGCACCGCACCAAAGGGTAATTCAAAGGTGTCTCCATGCCAGTGAAAAACCTTGAACTTTCTCCATACATCGCCAACCGATGGATGCTTTGCAAGAGATATCATCACAGGGTCTCTTAATCCATCTCCTGTAAGCTCTATATCATACCAACCTATTTCCTCACCATGTCCCTTATATACTCTTGCTCCAAGCGCATATGCAATAAGTTGGGCACCTAAACAAATACCAAGCACTTTCAAATTTCTGTTTATTCCTTCTCTTATAAGTCGTGAAATTATCCTCAAATGTGGATAATCTTCCATTTCATAAACTCCCATAGGTCCGCCCATAACTATCAATCCTTTATATTCTTCTAAAGAAGAAGGCACATCTCCCTCTTCAGCCTCAAAAATCCTATATGGGATTGATTGCTCAATAAAGTAATGCTCTATGCTTCCCGGACCTTCAGTCTTTACATTTTTAATTATCGCTATCATTTAATCCTATGTCCTTTTTAATCGATATTCCATACTTTTTTATCCTGTAATTAAGCTGTCTTTCTGTTAAACCTAAAGCTTGAGCAGTTTTCCGGATATTAAATTTATATTTTGGAAGAGTATCCATAATTCTTATTCTCTCAAGTTCCTCAACCTCTGTAGGAAGCTTTAAACTATTTGAAGAAAAGGGTTTTAATTTAAATATCCCTCTTACAGTATCGGGAAGGTCATAAACCTTAATTTTATTACTCTCTGTCATTACAACAAGTCTTTCAATAGTATTTGCAAGTTCTCTCACATTTCCAGGCCATTCATAGGAGGTTAGTATTTTCAATGCTTCTTCATCAATTGTAACATTTTTCTTATATATATCTGAAAAGCTCTTAAGATAATATTCTACAAGCAGTGGAATATCCTCTTTTCTTTCTCTTAAGGGCGGAATATAAATGGGTATTACGTTAAGCCTCCAAAAAAGGTCTTCTCTGAAAACTCCCCTTTTAATCTCTTCAGACAGGTCTTTGTTTGTGGCTGATATAATTCTTACATCTACCTTAATTGTTTTTGATGACCCAAGAGGTTCAACTGTTCTTTCCTGAAGAACCCTTAAAAGCTTTGGTTGTAGTGAAAGAGGCAACTCTCCTACTTCGTCAAGAAATATGGTTCCTCCATTTGCCTGTTCAAATTTTCCGATTCTCTTTACGGCACCTGTAAAAGCTCCTTTTTCAGAACCAAATAGTTCTGCCTCAAGAAGATTCTCTGGAATGGCTGCACAGTTTATTGCTACAAAAGGTCCCTTTGCTCTTTTACTCTGAAAATGTATGGTTTTTGCAATTAATTCTTTGCCTGTCCCAGACTCACCAAAAAGTAACACTGTAGCATCTGTTCCTGCCACTTTCATTACTGTTTTAAGAACTGCCTGAAAAGAGGGAGATTGTCCTATAAGATTTGGAAAATTATATCTATCCTTAAGCTGTGCTCTCAAGATAATATTTTCATCTTCCATTATTTTATAGGTTTCCCAAAGCTTTAAAAACTGACCTATTAGAGAGGCAACGATTGAAAGGACCCTAAGGTCATCATCCACATCTGCCTTTTCGTCGGCATAAATTCTGTCTGCAGAGACAACTCCAAGAATCTCTTCTTCTATTTTTATGGGGACACATAAAAAAGATATTCCCTTCTTGTTTGGTCTACTTCCTGTTTTATTAAGAAATTGAGGTTCTTTTTCTATATCTGGAATAAACATGGGAAT
>JAOAGB010000057.1 GCA_026415995.1 Thermodesulfovibrio sp.
CTGAAAATTTACTAAAAAATTTAAAACCTGAAACCCCTTTTGCACAAATAAATCCAAGGAAACCTTGGATACAACAACCTGACTGTCTTAATTGCCACAAAGGATTTCAAAAGCCTGAAACAAATATAAGGAGTTTCAACAACTGGACAACAGATGGATCTGCCCTCTACAGAAATAGAAAAGACAGCACAGGTAAAATTCCATGTACTGCATGTCATAGCTCACCCCATGCAACCTATCCATCCTTTAATGAATATGGCAAAAACAGAGACAATATTCAACCAATGCAGTATCAAGGAGTGCCTCTTCCAATATCATCAGAGATGAGATGTGAAGTATGCCATAAGATAAAAATGCAAGGCAACCACCATCATGGAAACATGATGAGAACCTTTAGAAACAAAAAGGCTTTATCGCAATAAATAATTTTTTGCTAAAATAAAAATTAAAATTATTCTAATTTGGAGGGAAAATCATGCCTGCTTTAAACAAAGAGGTTGATATTGTTAGAGGCGATACTCTTTATGATGACGGAATTCAAAAATTTATATGGCTTGGTTGGGAGGAACAGGAAGAAGAAGGACTTGTTCAGGTAAATCAGTATTTGATAGAAAACAGAGGAGTCGGCGTAATTCTTGATCCCGGAGGAGTTCATGTTTTTCCCAGAGTGGTTGCAAATGTCTCAAGATATGTTGACCTTGATAAAATAGAACATCTTTTTTTCTCCCATCAGGATCCTGACGTATCTTCAGGTGTTGCTCTCTGGCTCAGTGTGACAAATGCAAAGGTTTATATATCTAAATGGTGGGTTAGATTCCTACCCCACTATGGAATATTTGATATGAGTAAAATAGTTCCGATAGATGAAATGGGAGGAAAAATTAGTCTACCCTCTGGCGATTATCTTGAAATAATCCCTGCACATTTTTTACACTCTGTAGCAAACTTTCATGTCTATGACCCTCGTTCAAAAATTCTCTTTACTGGAGACCTTGGAGCAGCAATATTTCCAAAAGGGCGGAGATATACATATGTTGAGGACTTTGATAGTCATTTAAAGCTTATGGAAGGGTTTCATCGTAGATATCTGGCTTCAAACAGTGTTGTAAGAAAGTATCTTGAAAAGGTTGCTAAACTTGAAATAAACATAATTGCACCCCAGCATGGTGCTATAATCTACAAAAAAGAACATATTCAGAGATTTTTTAACTGGTTAAGCGGATTAAAATGCGGAGTTGATATCGCAGAAGAATTTTACAGATAGGAGGAGATAAATGTTTTTTAGGAAAAAAAGGGTAACTTCTGATAATAAAAAATCGGTTGAGATAAATCTTTCACTTATCAGAAAACTTTCATCAGGAATAGTAAAATCCAACATTGTAGGCTCAACGATATCAAACACCATGGGACTTATTGACTCTAACTTTTCAAGAATAAGGGATGAAGTATCTTCAATTGCAACCGCTATGGAAGAGATAGACACAACTATAAGAGATATGTCTAAGAGTGTTGCTTCAATTAATGAAGAAGTTAAGGCTATGGTTATGCAAAATGAAACAATGGATGAAGAGTTGGAAAAAAGAGTGCGAGATATAGAATCTCATAACAATAAAATTATTGAGGTCGTAAGCAATATAAAAGAGCTTGGACATGCTACAGAAAATATTGGTAACGTTGTAACAGCAATATCAGATGTGGCTGACCAGACCAATCTTCTCGCTCTTAATGCTTCAATTGAAGCAGCAAGAGTAGGGGAAGCTGGAAGAGGTTTTGCAGTTGTAGCTGATGAAATACGAAAACTTTCACAGAAAACCGAGGCGTTAACAAAAGATATAGGTAAAATTCTTGGCAACTTTAAGGATCGAGTGATTTCTGCTGTAGGAGAGGTCGAAAAGATAAGAGAACTCTTCTCAAGTATAGAAGAAGATATGAAAAATATAAGGCAGGCCTTTGAAAAAACAAAAGCCATGTCCGATACAGTTGGGGATGCGGTGAACACTCTTTCAACGGCAATTGAAGAACAAAGTCAGGTTCTAACAGATGTTTCAAAGAGAATTACAAATACTGCCTCTATGCTTAATGAAACCTATAAAGTTTTCTCTACAGTAATAAAGGTAAATGACGAAATATCAAAACTGACAAAATTTTAAAATGAAAGAAGAAATCTTATCTTTAGCTCTCTGCCCTCACATAAAAAAAGGAGAGTTAAATAACTGGAAAAAAATAGCCTCAAAGATATCTAAAATCCTAAATAAAAAAATAAAAATTATAACATCCAAAAACTTCGGTGATGAACAAAACTCAGAGGAAAAATATCATATAATTTATGCAAATCCTGATTTAACAATAAAACTTATTAATATGGGTTATTTACCTGTATTTAAAATAAAAAATGAAAATCCAAGTATTTGTAGCATCACTTCACAATCTTATTCACCTCAGAAAAAATTAATAAGAGTAGCTTTAGTAAAACAAAAATATTTTTTCTTACCTCTATTATTGCATAAGAGAGAATATAAAAAATTTAAGTTAATTTTTGTCAAAAATTACGATGAGGTAATTAATTGTATTAAAAAAAATAAAGCTGATATAGGTTTTGTATATACATCATCTTTTGAAAAATTGGAATTAGATAGGGATATTAAATTTTCAGAAGACTACTGTTTTCCAATGTCTCATTTTGTTCTCATACATCCTTCTATTAAAAAATTTATAAAAAATTTGGTATCGATCGAAGAACTTCAAGATGTATCTAAAACAGAAATTGACAATTTAATAATGCTTTATAAACAACTTGATATATTGCTTCAAGACTGGGCTTATCATGATATTTCTGAAGCCATAATGTCATTACAAAATTTAGGAATCATCATTTATCATGAAAAGATCTTGTTTTCCAATAAATATGCAAGGGACATGCTTGGATACTCAGAGGAAGAGCTAAATAATATGGAAAGTACTGAAATCATCTATCCTGAAGATAGGCCTAAGGCAATAAAAAACAAAGAAAGAAGGCTCAGGGGAGAAAAATTTTCTCAAATATATGATATTCGATTTCAAAAAAAAGACGGTTCCATAATCTTTGTCCAGTGCATTACCAATACTATTCTTTTTAGAGGACTTTATTGCGGATTCGTAATTTTCTATGATGTTACCTCAAAAAAGTATGCTGAAAAAATCAAGGATATACTTATACAAACGAATAAATTAATAACTAAATCTATTACAGAAGAGGAAATATACTGCGGGATATGTAAAACGCTTGTAGATACACTAAAATTGCAATTCGCTTGGATTGGCAAGATTGATGAAAATACAAAAAGGATAATCCCGAAGTATCAATATGGCGAAGCCATAGAAATTTCAAGCATTTATGACCTTAATTTGCTTGAAGAAAAAACTCTACTTAAAGGAGATATTTTAATAAAGGAAGACTTAAGAAGTTATGTAAAAAAACAAGCTAATATATCCAAACTTATAGATAAAGGTTTTATGTCATCATGTACAATTCCTCTAAAAAAATTTGGTAAAATTGCATATTTACTTGAAATATATTCAAATATCCCGTACTTTTTTAATGAGTCAACAATAGACATCTTGGAGGAAATTCAATACGATTTGTCTTTTGCCTTAGAGAGAATAGAAAGGATAAGACATAATACCTTTATCTCAGAGGCAATAAAAAATTCTGATACTTGGATATTGATTACGGATGAATTTGGTAATATTTTATATGTAAATGAAGCCGTTGAGAAGATTAGTGGATACAGCAAGGAAGAGCTCATTGGTAATAATCCAAGGATATTTAAGTCGGGACTAAATCCTCCTGAGTTCTATGAAAACATGTGGAATACCATACTTTCAGGTAAAATTTTCAATGCAATTACCCCAAACAGAAAAAAGGACGGAGAAATTTTTCATGTAGACTTAAAAATAATACCTGTAAAACTTCCGGGAGAAATTTTAAGATTTGTTGCTGTGGCAAAGGATATTACAGAGAGAATTAAGCTAACTGAGAGTATTCAGAAATTACAAAATTTTGATGCTTTAACAGGGCTTCTAAATATGAATGCCTTCGCAGGAAATGTGTCTCAAAAATTAAAAGAAAACGATAAATTAGGATTAATGATATTAATTGATATCTATGAAATGACTAATTTAAATAAAATTTATGGAATTCACTTGGGAGACCGTGTTCTAATAGAGTTTGCTAAAAAAATAAAAGAATCTTTTGACGAAACTGATATAATCGCAAGAATTGGCGCTGATACCTTCGGAGTATACATGACAATAGAAAACAGAGATGATATCTATAAAGCCTATTCAAAGCTTTATCAACTTAATAATATTACAATAACCTTAGATGATAAGACGGTTTTGATTTCAATTAACGGAGCTATTGCAATTTTTCCAAAGGATGGTAGAGACTTTAAAACTCTCTATGAAAGGGCAGATATAACCTTACAAAGGGCTAAAAAAGCAGGGGCTGGATTTATTCAATTTTTTGACACCGAAATTGAAAAACAAGCTGAAAAACTATGGGAAATATTTAATTTGATAAAAAGAGCCTATGAGGAAAAACTTTTCAAATTTTATTATCAACCATATTTCCATACAGATACTCTTAAAGTGGCTGGATTTGAGGCTTTAGTTAGAATCATTGATATAGATGGTACAGTTTATAATCCGGGTGTTTTCATTGATTACTTAGAAAATAGCCAATATTTAAGTAAATTTGAAATCTGGGCAATCGGAGAGACAATAGAAAAAATAAAAAAATGGGATAAGAATATCTCTCTTAATATTTCAGGAAAAACTTTCAGTAACCCCATTCTTTTGACTATTCTATCGAGCATTCCCTCTGATATTAGGGATAGAATAACAATAGAGATTACAGAAAGAGTTTTTATGAGTAATACAGAGTATACCTTGCAGATGCTAAATGATATAAAAGCAATGGATAATCCACCAAAAATTGCAGTTGATGATTTTGGCACAGGTTATTCATCTATTCTTTATCTTAAAGATTTGCCAATTGATGTAATCAAAATAGACAGAGCTTTTATAAAAGATATGCTTACTGATAAAAAAAGCCTTGCCATTGTTCAATTAATAGTAGATTTAGCTAAAAGACTTGATAAAATAACCCTTGCAGAAGGAGTTGAAACTGAACAACAGCTTAAGCTTTTAAAATCGATTGGTTGCCATTTAGTTCAAGGATTTCTTTTTTCAAAGCCTCTTCCTGAAGATAATTTAGCACAATATATAATTTAACAGCATTAAGCTAAGCGTTTCGGTTATAATATTCACATGAAAAAACAAAGGGGTAAATTCACAGACATTGTTTTTTTATTTATTACTGCCATCACTGCATTCAGTGTAATTGCTATTTCTGTAGGAATTTTTATAGTCCTCTTTAAAGAATCTCTACCTGCCATTACTAAATTCGGTATTGGTGGATTTATTTTCTCAACTGAATGGAATCCAGTTCAAGAAATTTTTGGAGCTGCTCCGGCTTTAATAGGAACACTTATAACTTCATTTTTTGCTCTGCTTTTAGCAGTTCCAATTGCCATAGGAATTGCAATTTTTATAACAGAAATTGCGCCATCTTTTTTGAAGGGAGTAATAGGAACAGCAATAGAACTGCTTGCTGCCATTCCAAGTATAATTTATGGGATGTGGGGACTTTTCACATTAGCACCAATAATGAGTCATGATATAGAGCCGTTTTTACAGTCTACAATAGGAAAACTGCCTCTTTTTGGTAAACTATTTGAAGGGACTCCTCTTGGAGTAGACCTTTTTACAGCAAGCATTATTTTAAGTATAATGATAATTCCTTTTACAGCCTCTATTGCAAGGGATTCTTTTAATTTAACTCCTTCTGTACTAAAAGAATCTGCCTATGCTATAGGTGCAACAAAATGGGAAGTTGTAAAAGATGTTGTTTTACCATACTCAAAGCTTGGAGTTCTTGGCGGAGTAGGACTTTCTTTAGGAAGAGCACTCGGAGAAACAATGGCAGTTGCCTTTGTCCTCGGAAACTTAAATCAGATTCCCACATCTCTTTTCGATGCAGCTGCCACAGTAACAGTGAAACTTGCCAATGAATTTACAGAAGCAGATAAAGATATATATCTAAGTTCTCTTTATTATCTTGCTTTTTTACTTTTTATAATGAGTTTTACTATTCTTGCACTGGCGAAGATATTCTTAATGAAGGCTGAGAGGAAATGATACTAAAAAAGAGAAAAGTAATTAGCAGCCTTGCACTTTTTGTATGTTTTCTTACTGCTTTATGGGGTATATTCTGGCTTTCTTTTATTATCATAGATGTATTAAGGCACGGTATAACAGCCATAAATCCTTCTTTATTCTTAAATGATCCAGCTCCACCAGGAGAAGAAGGAGGAGGATTAAGAAATGCCTTTGTAGGGCATTTGCTTATAACAGTATTTGCTACTTTAATTGGTGTGCCGGTAGGAGTACTCGGCGGAACTTTTCTTGCTGAGTATGGAAGAAAATATAATATATCAAAAGTAATAAGCACACTTGCTGATATAATGGTAAGTGTACCAGCAATAATTATAGGAGCCTTTATATATGCTATAATTGTGAAACCATTGGGACACTTTAGTGGATGGGCAGGAGCAATTGCATTAGGAATTATAATGATTCCTACTGTTCTTAGAACCACCGAAAACATGCTCTCTCTCATACCTTGGACATTAAGAGAAGCTGCTTTTGCACTTGGAGCTCCCTATTATAAGGTAATCATTCAGGTTGTCTATAGAGGTGCTGCAACGGGAATTCTTACAGGTATTATTCTTGCAATCGCAAGAGTCACAGGTGAAGCAGCACCGCTTCTGTTTACAGCTTTTAATAATAATTATTTTTCCTTGGATATGTCTCAGCCTATAGCTTCATTAACAGTAACTATTTTCCAGTATGCAATGGGTCCCTATGAAGAGTGGCATGCTCAAGCATGGGGTGCAGCTTTAATGATAACCGTATTTATACTTTTTGCTACGATTACAGGAAGACTTCTCATAAAAAGGAGGTATAAGGGTTGATACCAGAGATTGAAGTAAGAAATCTTAATTTTTACTATACTGGAGGAGTTCACATACTTAAAAACATAAATATGACAATTTATAAAAATCAGGTTACTGCCTTAATCGGACCAAGTGGTTGCGGTAAGACTACTCTGCTTAGATGTTTTAATAGAATGCATGACCTCTATGCTGGTAATAAATATGATGGAGAAATTATATTTCAGGGGCAAAATATTTTATCAAAAGACACAGACCTTATAGAACTAAGAAGCAAAATAGGTATGGTATTTCAGAAACCTACACCCTTTCCTATGAGTATATTTGAAAATATTGCTTATGGATTAAAATTAAGAGGCATAAAAAACAGAGGAGAACTTAAGTCTCGTGTTGAAAAAGCTCTGAAAGATGCTGCTTTATGGGAAGAAGTAAAAGATAAGCTCAATACCAATGCCTTTGGATTAAGTGGTGGACAACAGCAGAGACTTTGCATTGCCAGAGCTCTTGCTGTAGAGCCTGAAATAATACTTTTTGATGAACCAACCAGTGCCCTTGACCCTATATCAACAGGTAAAATAGAAGAATTAATAATTTCACTTAAAGGCAGAGTAACAATTATCATTGTTACTCACAACATGCAACAAGCAGCAAGAATATCAGACTGGACAGGCTTTATGATGTTGGGAGAACTCATTGAATACGATAGAACAAATAAAATATTTACAGTTCCATCAAATAAACTTACAGAAGATTATATAACAGGAAGATTTGGTTAATCAGGATATCTAAAAGGATTCCCTCTGAGAATTCTTTCAACTTTAAGCGGATTTCCTTTTAGAAGAAAGCTGCCAAGTCCTCTTTCCTCCATATCTCTACCAAGATAGCTCCATTTGCCATTCCATGAAACATAAAGTCTTATACTATCGCCCTCAATCTCAACAAGAACTGGTATAAATTCAAGTTCTACCTTATCAAAAGGTTTTATTGATGCAATTATCTCTCTATAAGCTGCCTCAGAACAGTTTTTTCTTATTCCTGCATTATCCTTGTTTTGATAGGATAATCTTATTTCATCAATAACTTTAAAAGCCTCTGTTGTATATAAATACTCTGAAGATGGCTGTTTAACCTGTTTTTTACCGCCGCATGCAAACAGTAATAATACAAGGAATAAAACCAAAATTTTTCTCATTTCCTTCCTCCTAAAAATTATATCCTATATTTTACAATCTCTTCTTCAGAAATTATATTAAAAAATTTTTTTTCTTCCTCTCCATTATTTTTTATCACCATTGGAACATTTTTATTTTTTGAGTAATATAAACATATTGAACCTGCTTTATCTATTTCCTCTTCTGAATATTCTCCTGACAATAATATAACCGGTCCCTTAAAATCTGCTGGATAAATGAAAAATCCCCTTTGCCTATTAAGAAGAATTTCATTCTCTTGTGCATCTCTTCCGACAATTGCTTTACATTTTTCAGATAACCTAAAATGCCTACCAATTTTTAATAATTCAACATTTTCAATTGTAAGCTCATTATAAATAATAAGATCTTTAACTTTTTTACAAAATAGAGGATCTGTAAGAAGACATCCTCCAGAGGGTTGAGGAATTTTCTCTATGCCATACTTTTGGGCAAGTAAGAACTGCCTTTTTCTCCCTCTCCCCCAAAGATCATATAGCATTTCTCTATCTATTATTCCATCTAATTCTGGTTTTGTTGCAGATAGAAGCTTTCCAGAAAGAGGCCTGACAATCAATCCTTTAAGGGATGATTCTTTTTCAATATGAAGAATCTGTTCTCTTTTCTGAGACATAGGTCTCTGAGATACTATCTCTCCTGTCACAATAAAAGAAGCATTATATTCTGACATTAATTCTTTCGCTTCTCTAAGCATTAAAATTTTACAGTCAATGCAAGGATTAAGATTTTTTCCATATCCATGCTTGGGATTTTGTAGAACTGAAAAAAATTTTTTTCTTATATCTATTTCTTCAATTGAAAAACCAAACTTTTGCGAATAAACTATATCCTGTTCCTTCAAGGGTGAAACAAAACCTGTTAGAAATTTTAGAGCTATGACTTCAATTTTTTGTTCCTTTATAATAAGAATGGAAAGCAGGCTATCAAGCCCACCGGAATACAAGGCAATTGCTCTATGCATATGGATGAGTTTTCCATACTTCTATTATTTCTTCAGGTGTAGCTACAGCTGTTCCAACTTTCCCAACAACTATTCCTGCTGCCACATTAGCTATTTTTGCAGCATCTACCAAAGATGCTCCTGAAATATGAGCAAGAGTTATTGTAGCAATTACTGTATCACCTGCACCGGTAACATCAAAGACTTTTTTTGCAACAGTGGGAAGATGAGTAACTGTTATTTCTAAATCATTTCTTTCAAAAAGACTCATTCCTTGCTCTCCTCTTGTAATAAGAACCGAATCACAAGATAGTTTTCTTAAAAGATTTTGACCTGCCTTAATAAGTGTTCTTTCATCTTTTATCTCTACTTCTGCTCCATGTGAAGCCTCTGCAAGATTCGGTGTAATTAAAGAAACTTGTTTATAAAGCCTAAAATGTCCAACCTTTGGATCAACTGCCACAAAAAAACCATTTTTATTCTTTTGTGATATAAGTATTCTAAATAGTTCTTCAGAAATCACGCCCTTTTTATAATCAGATACAATTACCGCATCAAAAAATTTTAATGCCTCCTTTATCATCGAAAGGAAAAGTTCCTTTGCCTTTCCTTCAAGCCTTCTTCGATCTTCGATGTCAAATCTCACAATCTGCTGATTACCCGCAATTATTCTCGTTTTAACTGTTGTTTTTCTTGAGTCTTCAAAAATATAATCCTGCATAATTCCTTTTTCAATAAGCAAGTCCTTCACAATCCTTCCTGCAGAACCTTTTCCTATTATTCCCGAAATATAGACTTTTCCACCAAGAGCTATAATATTGTTTGCCACATTAGCAGCACCTCCCAGCCTATAGGACTCTTCACACACTTCCACAACTGGAACAGGTGCTTCTGGAGAAATTCTGGATACCTTTCCAAAAATATAGCGGTCTAAAATAATATCTCCGATAACAAGTATTTTTTTATTATTAAAATTATTAAAGAGGTTCTGTAATTTTTCCATGCTTAATTACCTTCCCTTAAGATTTTCAGGATTTCTTCAATCCTTGCCTCTCCTTGAGTCCCTTCTTTCATCCTTTTCCATTTATACATGGATTTTTTAAATTCTTCCTCGCCCACAATAATAACCCATTCTACTTTCAGTTTGTCTGCTCTTTTGAGCTGGTTCTTGAGAGATAAATTTTCATAGGCTGTCTCCGTAATAAAACCATTCTTTCTAAGCATATTAACTAACTTTTTAGCTTCTCCTTCCATTCCTTGTCCTGCAAAAGCAACATAAACAAAAGGTCTTTTAGGCTCAATCTCTGTTATTTCTTTACACAGTTCAACCACCCTCTCCATTCCTATGGCAAAACCTGCCGCAGGAGTTTTTGGTCCTCCAAAACTCTCTACAAGATCATCATATCTACCACCTGCTGCCACAGCATTTTGAGCTCCAAGCATTGTAGTTGTTATCTCAAAAACTGTTCGTGTATAGTAATCAAGACCTCTAACAATTTTAGGGTTAACCACATATTTAATTTTCATCAGTTCAAGCTCTTTTTGAAATGATAGAAAATGCATTCTACAGTCGTCACACAGAAAATCTATAATGAATGGTGTATCCTTAAGAGTATTCTTGCAATTAGGAGCCTTACAGTCTAATACTCTTAAAGGATTTCTTGTAAATCTTCTTTGGCAGTCGTTACATAGATTTGCAACTTTTTCGTTTAAATATATGAAAAGGTTATCTCTATAAGAAGGTCTACATTTTTTGCATCCAAGAGAGTTTATCTCATAGTTAAGATCCTTAATATTAAGCCTTTCAAAAAATTGTTTTAGCATTAGAATAAGTTCAGCTTCTACGGTAGGAGTTGATATACCAAAGGACTCTACACCTATCTGATGAAACTGTCTAAATCTACCTTTTTGAGGTCTTTCATATCTAAACATGGGCCCCATATAATAAAATTTCTGTGGAGAAGGATTATTAAAGAGAGAATTTTGAATATAGGCTCTTACAACAGAAGCTGTGCCTTCTGGTCTTAAAGCAACCTTTCTTCCCTTTTTGTCGTTGAAAACATACATCTCCTTTTCAACTATATCTGTATCTTCTCCAATGCTTCTTAAAAAAAGTTCAGCTTGTTCTAAAAGGGGGGTTCTTATTTCACGAAAATTATAAATTTCAAATAACTCTCGAGCATTCTTCTCAATATAATGCCAAATATGAATCTCTTCAGGAAGAATGTCTTGCATACCTCTAAGAGAATTAAGTTTCACTTTCTTCTCCTTCTCTCTCCTTATCAAACTCGAGCATTCTTAAATGACTCTCTATCAGTCTTTTAATCTCTTCTTTAAAATGCCTTCTTATACCTTTGAGGTCTACGATGTCTTCATGAATTTTAACAACCTTTTCCTGAGCCTCTTTAAGAATGTTTTCTGCCTTTAATTCTGCTTCTTTAATTATAAGTTCTGCTTCTTTTCTCACGTTTGCCTGATATTCATCAACAAGCTTCTGAGCAGTCATAAGAGTATCTCTAATAGATTGCTCTATTTTTCTATATTCCTCCAGCTGATTTTCCAGAATTGTTACCTTTTCTTTTAACATGGAATTTTCCTTTAAAATCTCCTCTAATTCTTCTCTTATAATTTCCAAAAAAGAGTATACTTCTTCCATGTCAAAGCCTCTAAATTTAACCTTAAACTGCTTCTGCTGAATATCAAGTGGAGTAATTCTCATAACATTCCTCCTTTAATTCTGTATCCAAGCTCAATAAGGCTTAGAATGAAAATTTTCTGAATAAAATAAATCAAAAGCAAGAGAATAAGCGGAGAAATATCTACAGGTAATCGGAAAGGTATTAACCTTCTTATTGGACGTAAAATTGGCTCGGTTACTTTGTATAGAAAACGTACTATAGGGTTATAGGGGTCTGGATTTACCCAACTTACCAAGGCTGACGCAATAATAATAAATGAATAGATAGTTAAGGCTATGTCTAAAATATTTGCTATAACAATAATCAAATTTCCCAATATAGCCATTTAATCTCTCTGTATTGAAAGTTCTTTAGCCCTTTCGGTTGCATTATTTATAGTTTTTGAAAGAATGGCTTTAAGAGTACCATCAGAAAGCACCTTTAACCCCGCCTCTGTTGTTCCTCCCGGAGAGGTTACCTTTTGCCTAATTTTATCAGGGGGTAATCCGCTATCAAGCAATTTTGCTGTACCAATAAAGGTCTGTATTAAAAGCTCAGAGGCTATGTCCTCTGAAAATCCCATTTCTGTTGCCACCTCTATCAATAGCTCTAAAATATAGCAAAAAAAACCTGGTCCGCTTCCTGAAAGAGCGGTAACAAGATTCATATAATTTTCAGGAAGTGTAATCACTTTTCCCACACTCATAAATATATCTCTCACAGGAGCAACAATTTTCATTTCAAGACATTCACATATAGCAAGAACTGTCATAGACTCACCTACTATGGCAGCAAGATTTGGCATTGCCCTTATTAATTTATCTGTGTTTAGATAGTTTTTTATAAAATTCAGAGGGATTCCGGCTGCTATAGAAACCACTGTATGCCTTTCCGATACAACATCTCTTATCTCTTCAAGAACTTCTTTTATGTTCTGAGGTTTTACTGCTAAGACAACAATTTCTGCTTGTCTAACCAACTCACTATTTGAAGCTATTGTTTTTATACCATAACATTTTTCAAGATATCGCCTTCTTTCTTCAACAGGATCTGAAACTATAATATTTCTCTTACCTTCTTTTATGAGCCCTCTAATTAGGGCTTCTGCCATATTTCCACCACCAATGAAACCAATCATTTTATATTACCTCCTACTTTATTCTCTGCCCAAAAAGGGCTGTTCCTATTCTTACCATTGTTGCACCCTCTTCAATAGCCACCTCGAAATCATGAGACATTCCCATTGATAATTCTTTAATAAAGGGATATTTATTAGATAGAAAATCTCGTAGCTCTCTAAGTCTTCTAAAGTAAGGTCTTACATCTTCCGGATTCTCGAAATAGGGTGGAATTGTCATGAGTCCCTCAACTTTTATATTTTTAAGATTGCTACACAGTTGAATAAGTCTATCAAGCTTTGTTTCCTCTATACCATATTTTGATTCTTCATTAGAAAGTTTAACTTGTATGAGCACCCTTTGAACTTTATTTATTTTCTCAGCTTCATTATTTATGGAAATGGCAAGTTTTTCAGAGTCGAGAGAATGAATAAGTGTAAAAAGCTTTACCGCCTCTTTTACTTTATTTGTCTGAAGATGTCCAATCATATGCCATTCAATATTAAATCCTTTAATTCTTTCAATTTTCCCCTTAGCCTCCTGAACCCTATTTTCACCAAAAATTCTTAACCCCAAATCTGCTGCTTCTATAATTTTATCATCAGGTTGAGATTTTGTTACAGCAATTAATTTTATTTCCTCTGGATTTCTCCCTGCTCTAAAAGCAGCATAGGTCATTTTTTTAAAAATTGATGATATTCTTGATGAAAGCATAATATAATACATTATACATGATTATGAGAATGTTTGATAGGCTCACTCTAAGGTGGAAACTTATTGTGCTTCTTCTTTTTCTGAATCTTACTCTCATGTCCTCTCTTTATGTTTTCTATACTCAAGCAGAAAAAAGGCTTCTCAAAGAAATAGAAAAACAAACTGCAGACCTTACTAAAGCTATACAGATAGGTGTAGAGGAAGTAACAAGAGGAGGGTCTAATAAGCTTACAGACTACATTAATAGACTAAATACAAGAGGTATAAAAGAAGTCTCAATAATAAGCAATACCCAAGAAATTATCGCAAGCACCAATCCACAGAATATTGGTAAGCCTATTACTCATCGAAAAAAAGAACTTATCATAAAAGCAGAACTTGGTGAGCCTGTATTCGAAGAAGAACATGTGTACAATGTTATAGTACCTGTTATTGCAGGAAATGTCCAATATGGATATATACATTTGAGAATAAATAAAGATGACTTTTCTAAAATTCTCAAAGCCAATGCTCTTAAGAGAATGTTTACAAATCTTCTGATATTTTCAATTGGAATAATTTTAACTTATATTATCTCGAAAAGATATACAAAACCAATCGATACTCTAACTGAAGCTGCTATGAAAGTGGCACAAGGTGATTTTAGCTATAGATTGAATATAAATAGAAAAGATGAAATTGGTAAGATAGCCGAAAGCTTCAATTTCATGATTCAAAAACTTGAAGAACATCAAGCTTTGCAAAACAGACTTAGAGAAGCAGAACATCTTTCTGCTATTGGTCAGTTAAGTAGAACAATTGCCCATGAAATAAGAAACCCTCTTAATTTTATTAACCTAAGCATTGATCATCTTATAGAGAAGCTAAAAAAAGAAAACAAAAATCAAGAAGAATATACTAAACTTCTTCAAAGTATGAAACAGGAAATTTATAGAGTAAATAATCTTATTACTGAATACTTAGAATATACAAGACCTCTTAAATTAAACAAAAAACCTGCAAGTATTGTTGATATAGTTGACGAGGTAATTTCCGTTGTTGAAACCACTGCTGCACAAGAAAACATTAATATATATAAAGATTATCAAATCGATTTCACTTTAAATCTTGATATTGACTTGATGAAAAGTTGTTTACTAAATATAATTACCAATTCATTACATGCAATGAAAGATTCTACAATGAAAAATATTTTAATAAAAACTGAACTATCAGGAGACGAAATTTTATTAAGTATTGCTGACACTGGATCAGGAGTTTCTGAAGAATTATTAGATAAAATTTTTGAACCCTTCTTCTCAACAAAAAAGGGGGGGTTAGGATTGGGACTTCCACTTGCAAAAAAGGTCGTAGAAGAGCACGGTGGTAGATTAGAATTTTTAAGTACACCTGGTAAAGGTAGCGAGATAAAAATTTATTTACCTTTATAAGATTTGAATATGATAACTATATTAGTGATAGATGACGAACCTCTTCAGAGAGATATTTTATGTACCATTCTTTCAGAGGAAGGATATAATGTTTATTCTGCCTCATCTCTTGAAGAAGCAAGAAAGATAATTAATGAAGCTTCCCCAGAGATTATTCTTACAGATTTAAAGCTTGGCAATGAAAATGGAATTGAGATTTTAAATGATATTCCCCATGAATCTATTCCGCCAGCTGTTATTGTAATTACAGCCTTTGGAACAATATCTTCAGCCGTTGATGCAATAAAAAAAGGGGCTTTTGATTATCTTACAAAACCAGTGGACAAAGAAGTCCTCATAGTTACAATAAAAAAGGCTGAGGAAAGAATAAATCTAATAAAGGAGAACCTCAGATTAAGAGAGGAATTATATGGACATTTCAAAATTGAAGGCATTGTTGGTAAATCAAGAAAAATGCTTCAAATTCTTGACATAGTGAAAAAGGTCACTCCTACATCAGCAACAGTGCTAATTTATGGTGAAAGTGGCACAGGGAAAGAACTTATAGCAAAAGCAATACATTATAATTCACCTCGTAAAAATAAGCCTTTCATTGCCATAAACTGTGCAGCCATACCTGAAACTCTTATTGAAAGCGAGCTCTTCGGTTATGAGCCTGGATCTTTTACAGGTGCAAATACAAGAAAGATAGGATTAATAGAAGCTGCTCAAGGTGGCACGCTTTTTCTTGATGAAATTGCCGAATTACCCCTTACTCTACAGTCTAAGTTATTAAGAGTTCTACAGGATAAAGAGGTACGAAGAATTGGTGGTAAGGATACCATTAAAACAGATGTAAGAATTATTGCTGCAACCAATAAAAACTTATCGGAAGAAGTTGAAAAAAATAGATTCAGAATAGACCTTTATTATAGGTTAAAAGTTGTAACGGTGGAAATACCGCCTTTAAGAGAAAGAAAAGAGGATATTCCTGAACTGGTAAGATTTTTTATGGAAAAATACTCAAAAGAGTTCGGGAAAAGAATCCCTGAGATTGATGAAAAAGCTTTACAGGCTCTTATTAATTATCATTGGCCTGGCAATATAAGAGAGCTTGAAACGGTCATTGAAAGGGCAATAATTATATGTGAGAGAGATAAAATAACACTAAAAGACATTCAAGATGAGCTAAAAATACCATATTCCAGAAATATTCTTGATATAGAAATACCTGACGAAGGAATAAACTATGAAGAATTTGAAAAGGAACTTCTTAAAAAAGCATTAATAAAATCTAATTTCGTTATAGCAAAAGCAGCTAAATTAATGGGAATGACCTATGACACTTTCTGGTATAGACTTAAAAAATTTGGGCTCCATGAAAATGTTCGTGAAATGACGAAATGAATTCGTGAAATCACGTAAATTTTTAGAGCTTCTAATGTAACTTCTTTTAATATCAGTTGAATTAATTCTGGCATGAAGTTTGTTATATATATTTAAGCCAAAACTGAAATCCCTTATTTAAAAAACAAAAAGGAAAGGAGGTGAATAAAGAGGATGAAGAAAATTTTAGCATTAGTAATGGCATTAGTATTTGCTCTCACCGTATCAGCAGCCTTTGCACAGCAGCCTGCAGCAAAACCAGCTGAGCCTGCAAAAAAGGCTGAAGCAGCAAAGCCAGCAGAACCTGCAAAGAAAGATGAGAAAAAGGCTAAGGAAAAAGTTAAATCAATTACTGGTGAGGTTACAGCCGTTGATACAGCTGGCAAATCCATCACAGTAAAAAGCAAAAAGCAGGAACTCACAATCGGTGTAACCGAAGCCCAGATTAAAGACATCAAAGCTGGTGACAAGGTTGTAGTAAAATACACCGAGAAAGATGGCAAGCTTACTGCAAAGAGCGTAAAGAAAGCAGCAGCTAAAGCTGAGAAAAAAGGTGAGGTAAAGAAGGAAGAAAAGAAAGAGGCAAAGCCAGCTGAAAAACCAGCTGAAAAGAAGCAGTAGTCTTCTTTCACTTTATAAGGTGGAGGATTTCCCCTCCACCTTCTTATTTTTTTTAAACCTCTATTCCTCTTTTTCTTAATTCTTCTAATTTCTTTTCTCGACAGATTTTACATCTGAATTCTGGTTCTGGATCATGAAGTTTATCATAGTTTTTCGTTTTTACAACTCTATATCCTTCACATACAGCTCCGCAATCAGCACATATGACATTTTCTCTGATCTGCCAAAGAGGATAAAAGGCAGGAATCTTAAAATGGGATTTAAATATTGCCTTGTCAACAAACCAGAATACATTGGCAAGTAAGAATTGATTAAGCAAAAAGGCGGGTATTGTATGAATTTTTAGATAATCACTTAATAAAAACTGAAGAAGCGCACCAGCAATTCCTGATAGCACTATCCAACGCCCAAAAACATATACAAACCATGTCTTCATAATAAAACCTCCTTCAACTTATTTTTCTTTT
>JAOAGB010000075.1 GCA_026415995.1 Thermodesulfovibrio sp.
CAGAGACATCCATGGATTAGAAATGCCTTCAATATATCAAGACAAACCGTCTCTCCTCCTCCACCAATCATACCTGTTGATGTAAAGGCAGCAACGAGTTTACCTTCTATCTTTCTATAATACTTAACGCTTTCATCAATGAATTTTTTCACTTCTGCTGCCATAGTGCCAAAGTAGTTAGGTGAACCTATTATGTATCCATCATATTCAGGAAGGCTATCAATGTTTATCTCTTCAACATTCCTCAAGTCAACAGATACACCTTTTTTAGAAAGTCCCTCAGCTATCATTTTTGCCATTTTTTCAGTATTTCCAGACCTTGAATAATATGCTACCAAAACCTTTTTCATAAAACACCTCCAAAAATATATTTAAGTCCATTTAAAAATTTATCATAGCATGAAAAATCTTGACATTAAAAATTTTAAAATTCTAAAACACTTAATTTTTTAGATTCTTCAGGGCTAAGCCCTTAAGAATGCCTACTTATTACGAAGCTTTTTCAATTCTAACAAATTTTCCCTTCTCATGTATTTACTTTTTTGCTCTGTATGTGAGCTTAAAATTATAATCAGCAAAGCTGTCTTTCTTTTTTATGAAAAGCCAATTATCACCACTACCTTTAAGCTTAAGCAGAACAAATTTCCCTTTAAGTTTTTCTCCCATCATTTCAACCTCCCACTGTCCTTCTTCAATAGAACCCTTTACAGTAGAGTATTCTCCTTTATCCCATATGTAAACTTTACCAGCACCATAGTGTCCCTCAGGAATTATACCTTCAAAGTCTCCATAATCTAAGGGATGGTCTTCTACCATTATGGCAAGTCTTTTATCGATTGGATTCATAGAGGGACCCTTTGGTATTGCCCAGGATTTAAGAACGCCGTCTCTCTCAAGCCTCAGATCAAAATGAAGCTGCCTTGCATGATGCTCATGGACGACAAAGTAAGGCATTTTTGTCTCCTTCTTTAATCTTTTTTGCAAAAATTCTTTTTATTAACATGGTGGCGTAACTACCTCTTGGAAGCAAGAATTGTAAAAACAGTTTCCTCTTACCCACATAAATTTCATCATACTCTATTTTATACTCAAATTCCTCTGGTTTTATCAAAACCTTTCTATCCACTGATTTAAAAAATGCCTGTCTTATTTTCCTTAAATTAAACATGGAGGCTTTAATGCCTCTCTCATTAAGAAATTCTTTATAAATATTACCCACCTTTTCATCAGGCATTTTCGCTTTTGAAGAGGCAGTTGGTATTACTAAATTATTTAAATATTGCCAAGTTTTTCTATCAATTTCATCAAAAAATAAATAATCGCCAGCAATTCCTCTATGAAATAAAATATCCTCATCCCTTAGTATTGAAATGAGAATTCTTCTTACTGTTTCATTCCAAAGAAAACTCTGATAGGCAGAAAAAAACATGGACATGTCCTCTTTTGGAATTTTTCTCAAAACATTTAAGTAAGCTTTAGGATTTTCAGTAAGGTAGTTAAAAGCAAATTTTTCCATATCTGTCTTAGCTACTTTTAAACACTCCAGCCAATTTCCCCAGTGTTCAAAGAGATATCTTTTTCTTTCCTTTGCTTCCTTTTTATCTTCAGGATAAACATGAGTTAAATAAATTTTAAGTGCACCATTGTAATGTTCCTTTATTATTTTTTCACCTATAAAGCCCTGTTTAGGGTCAAAACTACCAAATCTCTGGTCATCAAAATAATTAATAAAGCCATATTTTGTAATGCTTTCAATCGGACTAAAAAGAAACTCTTCTGCCTCTTTTGAAATAGACCTTATCACAATTGAGAAATGGTTGGACTCAATATGTCTTGGTTGCATTGCTTCATCGGAAAAACCTACGAGTTTGAGAGAAAAGTTTTTCTCTTGCATATGTAATCTTTTGGGCGCGTTTTTTATGGTTATAAACTGTTCTGTTAGTCCGTGTCTATCCTTTTTACCACCGTAAGAGATGTTATCAAGTTTAATAGAAAATTTCTTAGCAATCCTCTTAATTAAATCAACAGTATTCCAGCCGATTTTTTTGAGCTTAAAAACTCCATATTGCCCTTTATCAGTTATTGGCAGAGAGACAACCTCCCTTACCTGAAAGTCCTCTGGTTTTACCTTAACTTTGTATTCCATCTATACCTCGCCTGTTATTAAATAATATTTCTTTTCTAAAAAACCACGCATATATCAACACAAATATCCCATTTAGAACAAAAATGTAATTTAAATAATCCATCACACCAGAGAATCTAAAAACAAGAAAACCTAAGTAAAAACATAAAAGATGAAGATATATCAGAAAAATTCCTCTTTCCATAGCTGTTGCTATGCTTATAAAAATCATACCAAAAAGTAATGGCAAAACAGCAATCAGATAATAAGAGAGAAACTCAAAGGCAGGCTCAAACTTCACACCAAAAAGCAACAAAAATAATGGTTTACCTACTAACAAAATGGCAAGTTGCCCTGCAATTTCAGCAATTAAAACCAGTCCAAACATCTGAAGGATAAACTTTTTCAAAGAAGATGATTCTTTAGATTGAACAAACTTCGGGAAATAAACTCCTAAAAGTGTCAAAGTAAGCCATACAAGAATCTTGCCAGCAATTGAGACAGAAGCAAAGAGTCCTGCTGTATATTCATCAAAAATACGTCTTATAAAGATATCATCGGCATATACAAAAAAACCTGAGGGTGATACATAAAGGGCAATTTTTAAAATTTTTCTGACTTGCAATTTCGCTCTAACTCCCTTAATCCCTCCATTTCTCCATAAAAGAAAAAATAAGATAAGAAAAATTCCAACAGCAGAGGCAAAAATCACTCCTCCCACTTTAAAGCTTAAAGATAATAAAATCAGTGCAACAATAAGTCTAATGGTTAGTTCTAAGGCATTACATAGTGCAAATAAAGGAAACTTACCTATAGACTGAAGGAAACTTCTCTCAACAGCTAT
>JAOAGB010000022.1 GCA_026415995.1 Thermodesulfovibrio sp.
AGAGCTATTAGAGCTGTAAGGTTTGCTGAAAAGTTAGGGTTCAGGATATCAAAACATACAGAAAATCTCATAAAGCTTGCAGTTAAAATGGGCATATTTGAAAAATTGAAAGGTTCAAGACTCTATGAGGAATTAATGCTACTTTTTAAAGAGACCATCCCTCAGCAGGCAATTAAAAGGCTTAAAGATTATGGTTTATTAAAAGTTATTCATCCGAAATTAGAAGAAAAAGAAATTAAGGAAATACTGACAAAGGCTTACGAAGTAATTCAGGGAGTGGAACTGCTCTTTTTAAAGGAAAAATATCATGTGGAATTCATTTATCTTATGGTAATTTTATGGCAGTTAGAATATGATGAAAGAATTGAACTTTTAGATAAAATTAGCGCTCCTGAACATATAAAGAAAAAAGTTATTTATGATATTGAAACTGCCAAAAAAAGCTTACAATTACTTAATGATGACGATCCTGTGAAAGTCTATAATACTCTTAAATCGCTTAATACAGAGACTCTTATTTTGATGATGATTTATTCTCAAAAATGGCAAAAACAATTGATATCCTTATTCATTACTAATTTGAGACATGTCAAACCCCTTATTAAGGGAGAAGATTTGAAAAAGATAGGAATTAAGCCAGGTCCTATTTATAGGGAAATTTTTGAAAAGATAATGAATGAAAAACTTAGAGGTAAATTACAGTCTAAGGAAGAAGAAATTGAATTTGCAAAAAATATTATTATTTCAAATTATTGACTTTGATTTTTTAATTCATGTATGTTAGTAATTACTACCATGAGCAAGACGAAAAGTAAAATAATCAATGCTGCTCTTAAATTATTCTCTCAGAAAGGATATCTTGCAACGACTACTAAGGATATTGCTCGTGAGGCAGATATAGCTGAAGTAACGCTTTTCAGATATTTCCCTACAAAACAAAAATTATTCAAAGAAGTATTGGAAAGTCAATCTTTTCTGCCTACATTAAAAGACCTATTACCGAAAATTGAGAACATTAATTATAAATTTGCTTTAAAAACAGTGGCACGTTACTATTTAAAATTATTAAAGAAAAAAAGAGACCTTATATGTATTATGCACACTGAAATTTTTCAATATCCTGAGGAGATAAGAGCAATTCAAAGTAAGATAATTAGTGATGTTTCTCTGATATTTGCTAATTATCTTGAAATTATGAAAAAAAGGGGAATTTTAAGAGATATTGATACAAATTATGCTTCAATGGCATACTTTGGAATGCTTTTTAATCTATTTATAAAGAAGGAGTTATTTAAAAGAAAGATAAACTTAACCAAAGCTTTGAATACTTATATTGAAATTTTTTATGAGGGAACAAGGAGGGATAGCTAAATATGAAAAAAATTTTTTTATCCTTTGTAATAATTTTTATTTTTGTAAATCAGGCATGGACGCAAGAAAAATATACAATTAATGATATATTTTCACTTGCAATTAAAAAAGCTGAAAAAATTAAAATTGCCGAGGAAAACATAAGAATTTCTGAAGAAGGTAAATATAAAGCACTGGCAGGACTTTTACCAACCATCACAGCCTATGGCAGATATACTGAATACAGCGAATCAAAACTTGTAAATACTCAGATAATTCAGCCTGACAGAAGCAAGTTATGGGGATTAACAGTTGAAGAAAAACTTTCTCTTGGTGGTAGGGAATTTATAGCATTCTCTTCAGCGAAAGATACTCTTAAAAAGACAGAGTTTGAAGTAAACTCTTTCAAAGAGCAGTATCTTTTAAGAGTTGCCCAGGATATATATGTATATTTAAAAGCAAAAAGGGCTTTGGAGATTGCGGAGGCTAATGTAGAAAGATTAAGGAAACATAGAGATGCAGCGAAGATAAGATTAAAGGTAGGAGAGGTTACAAAAACTGATCTTTTAAGAGCAGAGGCTGAGCTAAGTGGTGCGGAGGCTGAGCTAATATCAGCAAAGAATTCTTTGAGAGTTGCCAAGTCCATTCTTGCCAAAGATGCGGGTATAGAAGGTGATTTTGAAGTATTAGAACAAAGGCTAACTGATCCGTATTTAAATCTCACTATTGATAATGTTAAAGCCTTTGCAAAGGATGAAAGACCAGAGATTAAAGCAGCATTACTGTCTAAGGAAATAGCCAAGAAAAACGTTAGCTACGCAATTGGTTCCTTTTTTCCCTATTTGAGTCTTTCTGCTACCTATCAGAAGCTTGACCAAGACCCTTCAAATCAATTTACAAATAAAGAATCTAAATATGCCATTGCTTCCATAAACTTCCCCATATTTGAAGGAGGTCTAAGAAGGGCAGAAGTTGGTGAAGCAAAGGCAAAGCTAAGACAGGCAGAACTTCAGTATGAGGATACAGTGAAGGAAATCTTAATAGATGTTGAAGCAGCCTATCATAATTATCTTACTTTTAAAGATACTATCAAGTCTCTTGAAGATGAAGTGGCCTACGCAAGAGATAATTTCAACTCCGTATCAAAGCAATACCAATATGGTCTGGCAAATAGCATCGATGTAACTGATGCCAATACTTTTTTAGTTACTGCAGAAAGAAAACTAATGGAGGCTCAATATAATTATCAACTTGCCATTTTAAGGCTTAGACAGGCAACAGGAACACTTCTTAAGGCCTTTATTAATAATGATATTGTTGCTGGAGAAAATAGAAAATGAATTTTTCTGGCATTGGTGAGAGATTTAAAAATTCAAAAAAAATAAAAATCAGTTTAATGATTTTTGTTATTATCGTCGTATTAATTTTTATGGGAAGAGAGATTTATTACTATATTGTTTATGAAAGAACAGATGATGCCTATGTAGAGGGAACAATAGTTCCCATATCTCCTCAGGTTTCAGGGAAAGTTATAAAGGTTTATGTTGAACATAACCAGCGAGTAAAAAAGGGAGACCCGCTTGTTGAAATAGAAAGCGATGATTATCTTGCTGAATTAAATGTTAAGAAATCTAATGTCAATACACTTGAAACCCAACAAAAGGAGATTCTATCTTCCCTTAATGAAGCCAAAGCAAAACTAAAATCTGCAGAGGCAAATCTTCAGGCAGTCCGTGCTCAGAGATTACTTGCAGAAAGAGAGTATGAAAGAATAAAGGGACTTTATCAGGAAGACCTTGTTTCAAAAAGTAAATTTGATTCAGCAGAGGCAGCATTGAAAGTAGCACAGGCACAGGAAAAGGCAGCAGAAGCACAGATTAAAGAGATAGATTCTCTAATTAATACTCTTTCTATAAAGTTAAAAACTCAGTCCCATCAGATAGGAAAAGCGCAGGCAGAACTAAAATTAGCTGACATTAATCTTAAAAGGACTCTTATTGTAGCACCGATAGATGGTAGAGTTGCAAAGAAAACAGTAGAGGTTGGACAATTTGTCCGTGGCGGACAGCTTCTCATGGCAGTTGTGGATGAGCAGAACATATGGATTGGTGCTAACTTTAAGGAAACACAGATAGAAAAAATGAGAGTTGGGCAACCTGTTAAAATAAAAGTTGATGCCTATCCAGGTAAAACTTTTAAAGGACATGTGGCAAGTTTTCAACCAGGCACTGGTGCTGTTTTTAGCCTCTTTCCACCTGAGAATGCTACAGGAAACTTTGTTAAAGTTGTTCAAAGAATTCCTGTAAGGATAATCATAGATTCAACCTTTGATCCAAACTATCCTCTTTGGCCTGGTATGTCAGTTATTCCATATGTGGATGTAACTGTAAATACAGGTGCAAAATTAAAAGATATAATGGATAAGAAATGAAACTTTTAAAATCGTATATTGCTATATATTTTTTAGTATTATTTTCTCTAAATTCATTTTCTTCTGCTCAGGAAAATATACAAAATTCAACTGCAAAACCCGTCTATTCTCTTAATGATTGTATTGAGATAGCCTTAAAGAAAAATCCTGAACTCCTTGCATCAAAACAGCAACTAACTAAGAGTTTTTTTAAAATAGGAGAAGCTCGCTCAGGTTATTTCCCTGAGATTGATTTAACCCTCGGTTATCAGAGAAGTTATCAGGAATCCCGATTCGGAGAGGAATACTCTAAAAACTATACAGGACAGATTTCACTCAGCCAAACTCTTTTTGATTTTGGGAAAACTTCTACTAAGGTTGATCTCCAGAAGGAACTTTATAAAGCAACTGAATCACAGGATAGAGATACTATTTTAGGCATAATCTATAGTGTTAAATCTGCCTATTTTAATTTACTTAAGGCAAAGAAGAGTAGGGAAACCGCTCAGGAGGTTTTGAAACAGGCTCAGAGACATCTCGACCTTGCGAAAGGCTTTTATGAAGTGGGACTTAAACCAAAGATTGAAGTAACAAAGGCAGAAGTTGAATTAAGCAATGCAAAATTAAATTTAATTACTGCAGAAAAAACTATAAAACAGGCTCTTTTGAACTTGAAAGTTGCTATGGGAATAGTACTCATGCCAGATTTTGATATAAAAGAGGAAGAATATGCTGTAAGAAAACTTGATGAAAGTGAATCTATAAATATTGCCTTAGAGAGAAATCCTCAACTTCAGGCAATAAGATTTAATAAGAGGGCGGCTTTATATTCAGAGGATTTGGTTAAAAAAGAATATTTACCTATATTAACAGGTATAGGCAGATACGGTTATAGTCGAGAAGATTTTCCTCTTGATAAAGGATGGAGTTTACTCGTCCAACTTAATATGCCCCTATTTAGCGGTTGGTCTACTACGTATAAACTTAAACAGGCAAAGGCTGAAACTGCCTATTATCAGTACAGAGAAGAGTCGCTTAAACAGCAGGTTACGTCGCAAATTAAAAATCTTTTTGTTCAGCTAAGGGAAGCATCACAGAGAATAGAAACACTAAAAATTGCATTAAAACAGGCAAAGGAAAATCTCGATCTTGCAATGGGAAGATATGAGGTAGGTGTGGGTAGTTCCATTGAAGTTGTTGATGCTATTGTGCTTTATGAGGGAACAAATACCCAATACTGGCAAGCAGTTTATGATTATAATGTAACATATGCAGAGATAGAAAAAATGATAGGGATGGAAAGATGAAGGTAAGTAAAAAAGTATTAATAATTTCAGGAATATTGCTAATAGTTGTTATAGGCTTGCTAATTTTTATTCTTTCAAGTTCAAAGAAAACCCAGTTTAAAAAGGTAAAAATTCAAAAGGGCGAGATAACCCAAATGGTAACAGCAACAGGTAATGTTAATCCAGTTACAACAATTATTATTGGAACAAGAGTATCTGGAACCATAGTAGCTCTTTATGCAGACTATAACTCTCAGGTAAAAAAGGGTCAACTTATAGCCGAGATTGATCCTACACCTTTTGAAAATGAGCTTAAACAGTCTGAGGCAGATCTTCTTAACTCAAAGGCAACCCTTTTCAAAGCAGAGGTAACTTTGAAAGATGCTGAAAGGACATTGAAACGAAAACAAGAATTGTTCAGGAGAGAATTAATTGCAAGAAGTGAGCTTGATGATGCAGAAACTGCTTACAGTACAGCAAGGGCACAATATGAAATCGCTCTTGCACAGGTTAAGAAAGCAGAGGCAGGATTAAGGCAAGCAAGAACCAATTTAGGCTACACAAAGATAGTCTCTCCAGTTACAGGTGTAGTTATAGCAAAAAATGTTGAAGTCGGACAAACTGTTGCAGCGAGTTTTCAGACACCAACTCTTTTCACCATAGCACCAGACCTTACTAAAATGCAAGTTGACACAAATGTGGATGAGGCAGATATTTCAAAAATTAAGGTGGGAATGGAGGCAAGTTTCACTGTTGATGCTTACCCTGATAGAAAATTTAAAGGAACGGTTTCGCAGATAAGACTTTCCCCCACAGTAACTCAGAATGTGGTGACCTACAATGTGGTAATATCCGTTGATAATTCGCATCTGCTACTTAAACCTGGTATGACAGCTAATGTTACATTTGTTGTGGAAAGTAAAAAGGGAGTGGTAAAAATTCCTAATGCTGCTTTAAGGTTTAAAATGCCCGACAGCCCTCCTTCAAAACAACAGGGTGTATGGGTAATTCGAGACGGAAAACCTGTAAGAGTTAATGTTAGAACAGGTATTAGTGATGGAGAATGGGCAGAATTAATTGAGGGAGATATAAAAGAAGGAGAGGAAGTAATAACTGATATTGGAGCTCAGAAAAAAGGTACTACTCAAACAACGCCTCGTGCACCTGTAAGATTTTAAAATATGGCACTAATACAGGTTGAAAATGTTACTAAAATTTACAGATTTGGTGAGCATGAACTTAAGGTGCTTGATAATATTTCCATATCTATTGAAAAGGGAGAATTTGTTTGTATTATGGGTCCCTCTGGTTCAGGCAAATCAACTTTTATGAATATTATTGGATGCCTTGATACACCCACTTATGGAAAATATTTTCTTGATGGCGTGGATGTTTCCACTTTCGGAGCAGATGAATTAGCAGAGATTAGAAACAAAAAAATAGGTTTTGTTTTTCAACAGTTTAACCTGCTTTCAAGGGCAACAGCCTTAGAAAATGTAGAATTACCACTTATTTATGCAGGAGTAGAGACAAAGGAAAGAAAGGAGCGGGCAAAAAATGTATTATCAAAGGTTGGCTTGGGAGATAGAGTAAATCACTATCCAAAACAGTTAAGTGGCGGACAGCAGCAGAGAGTTGCTATTGCCCGTGCCCTCGTGAACAATCCTTCAATTATACTTGCCGATGAGCCTACAGGCAATCTTGATTCTAAGTCAAGCATGGAGATAATGGAAATATTCAAAATACTTAATGATGAACAGGGACTTACAACAATTATTGTTACCCATGAACCTGATATTGCCGCTTTCGGGAAAAGACAAATAAGATTTCTTGACGGAAGAATTGTTTGTGATTCTAATATTTGTACACAGGAAAGAGAATCATGATATCCGTATCTTCTGTAATAAATATTGCTCTAAGGTCTCTGATTGTTAATAAAATGAGAACTTTTCTTGCCATATTGGGCATAATTATAGGTGTTGGTGCTGTTGTAACGATGGTTGCTATAGGAACAGGTGCCAGTAGTAAAATATCCCAGCAAATTGCAAGCATAGGCAGTAATCTTATATTAATACTTCCAGGTGCGACAACCCAAGGTGGCATTAGAATGGGACATGGAACGCTTCAGACACTTACAATGTCTGATGCAGAGGCAATAGCAAAGGAGTGCCCTGCAGTTGTCTCGGTTGCTCCTGTAATTTCAGGGACAGCACAAGTTGTATTTGGTAATCAGAATTGGTCAACAGCAGTCATGGGAACTACACCTGACATGGTTATTGTTCGGGAGTGGGAGATAATTTCAGGAAGATTTATAACAGAACAAGATGTAAGAAGTGGAACAAAGGTTGCGGTAATAGGACAGACTGTAGCTGAAAAACTCTTTGGCGATCTTGATCCCATGGGTAAGTTGATAAGAATAAAAAAGATACCCTTTGAAGTCATAGGTGTTCTTGATAAGAAGGGGCAGACTTTTACTGGTCAAGACCAAGATGATATAATTTACGTTCCTATTTCAACATCTCAAAGAACTCTCTTTGGTCAAGTACTTCCGGGAAGAGTTAGGCTAATTTATGCAAAAGCAGCTACGCTTGAAAGTATATCTCAGGCAACTGAGCAGATCAAAACACTTTTAAGACAGAGACACAGAATTGGACCAAATCAAGAGGACGACTTTACTGTAATGGATTTGACCCAGATGCTTAAGGCAGCGGAAGAATCAACAAAAACTATGTCCATACTTCTTGGAGCAATAGCATCAGTTTCTCTACTTGTGGGCGGGATAGGGATTATGAATATAATGCTTGTCTCTGTTACTGAAAGAACAAGAGAAATAGGAATTAGAATGGCTGTGGGAGCAAAGCCAAAAGATATAAGAATGCAATTTCTCATAGAGTCTCTTTTTCTCACCACAATCGGAGGAGTAGTAGGGCTTTTATTAGGAATTATCTCTTCTTTGATGGTTTCCTCAATAATGCAATGGCCTATAAGTATATCGGTTTTTTCCGCTTTAATTGCATTTGGGTTTTCAGCTTTTGTGGGTGTTTTCTTCGGATTTTATCCTGCCTATAAAGCTTCAACTCTTAATCCTATTGAGGCATTAAGATATGAGTGAAGTTTATCTTCTTGATGGAAGTTGTTTTGTTTATAGGGCTTATCATGCTATAAAGGGCTTAAGCACATCAAGGGGGATACCAACAAATGCCATATATGGTTTTACAAGAATGCTTCTTAAACTTATTAAGGAAAAGAATGCTCATTATATGCTTATTGCCTTTGACAGCCCCCATAGGACAAAGAGGCACGAAGTATATGAGAATTACAAGATAACAAGACCTGAAACACCAAAAGATTTACCTCTTCAACTTAAATATATAAAGGAAATTATAGACGCCTTTGGCATAAAGAGAACAGAAATACCAGGATATGAGGCAGATGATATAATTGCTACTTTAGCTCTTAGTCTTAAGCCTGAAGTTTCCTATATTGTAACACTTGATAAAGATATGCTTCAGCTTGTCTCAGATGAGGTTAAAATTTATGATCCCTCTAAAGATTTAATCATTGACAGAGATTTTGTTTTAAAGAAATATGGCATACCTCCTGAAAAATTTGTTGATTTCATGGCATTAGTTGGTGACAGCATTGACAACATTCCAGGAGTAAAAGGTATAGGTGAAAAATCTGCTGCTGAACTTTTAAAAAGATATGGTTCTATTGAAGAAATTTTAAAACATCTTCAGATAATAAAACCTACAAGATTAGCTGAATTAATTAGAAAAAATATAGATTCCATAAATTTAAGTAGAGAACTTGTAATATTACAGACTAATGCACCTGTTAAGTTAGATATGGAAGAACTGAAAATCAAAAATCCTGACAATAATAAACTTGCTGAACTTTTTCATGAATTAGAATTTAGCTCTTTATTAAAAGAGATTTTATCCACGCAAAACACAGAAATTAGAGAGGAAAAATCTCTATTTCATCAGACTGACAAGGGGAAATTTATTGAAGATATAGATAAAAATACTCAGTTTGCAATACTTTATAGAGACAATGATTTTATAGTAGCCACTAATGAAACTTTATATGAACTAAGCTCTCAGGATAGCCAATTAATAAATTTTTTGAATTCAGAGGCTCTGAAAATTATTTTTAACGCAAAAGATTTACTTAAAAAACTTAAATCCTTAAGTTTAAAAATAGCTCCTCCCTATTTTGATTTAATCATTTCTGCATATCTTATCAATCCGAATAAAGGCAAGTATGAATTTAAAGACCTCGTTCTTGAATATCTTGGGAGGATTTATGATGATTCTTTCAGTATAGACTATACTGTAAAATTCATGTTTGAACTTTATGAAAAGATTAGTTCAGAGTTAAGAGAAAAAGAACTTGAGAATGTGTATTTTAATATTGAAATGCCTCTTATAGAAGTCCTTGCTCAGATGGAGTTAGTGGGCATTAAAGTAAATATTGATAGGCTTGAAGGTCTTACAAAACAGATTTCCTTAGAGATTGATAAAATAAAGGAAAAAATTTATTCACTTGCAGGAATGGAGTTTAATCTCAATTCACCAAAACAACTTGCGGAAGTTTTATATGATAAGCTCGGACTAAAAAATAGAAGACGAGGGAAAAAGGCTCGTTCAACAGAGATGGAAGTCCTTGAGGAACTTGCTTTTCAACATGAACTTCCACAGGAAGTTATAAATTATAGAAGTTTAAATAAACTTTTAACCAGTTATCTACAGCCAATTAAAGATTATATAAGGCCAGAAACAAGAAGAATTCATACTAAGTGGTCTCAAACAGTTGCAGGCACAGGAAGGATTGTAAGTAGCGAGCCAAATCTTCAGAATATTCCTGTAAAAGGGCAATGGGCAGAGTTTATAAGAGAAGTATTTATTCCTGAAGAAGGCTATTTATTTTTAAGTGCAGACTATTCTCAAATTGAATTAAGAATTTTAGCCCATCTTAGTGATGACCCCTCTTTAATTAAAGCTTTCAAAGAAGGTAAGGATATTCATAAAGCAACGGCAGCAGAGATATTTTCACTAAAGGAAGAAGAGGTGACTGAAGAACATAGAAGAATCGCAAAGACTGTAAATTTTGGCATATCCTATGGCATAAGTGCTTTTGGACTTTCTGAGTCCATTAAGATTCCCTATGAAAAGGCTCAAGAACTCATTGATCTTTATTTTTTAAGATATCCAATGGTGAAAAAATTTATTGAAAATACCATAAATTTTGCAAAACAAAAGGGTTATGTGAGAACCTATTTTGGAAGAATTCGTCCTGTCCCTGATATCAATAGTCCCAATCAGTTTTTAAGACAGCAGGCTGAAAGAATAGCTGTTAATGCTGTTGTTCAAGGGACAGCTGCGGACATTATAAAAATAGCAATGATAAGAATATATGAAAGAATTAAGAGAGAGTCCTTAAATGCTAAAATAATACTTCAAATTCACGATGAAATAGTGATTGAAGTAGGTATGGAAGAAGTTGATAAATTATCTGAGATTGTTAAAGAAGAAATGGCTAATTTTGAATTTAAAGTGCCTATTGAGGTAAATCTTTATTCAGGTGAAAGCCTAAATCTTTAATTTTTCCTTGTTCAAGTAAATAAATTTTATCTGCTATTTTATTAAGAAAACTCTTATCGTGAGAGACTATGAGTAAAGTTTTAGTGTTGGCCTTTAGATAATTAAGTAATTTTTCTGTAGTATCTTCATCAAGTCCAGTTGAAGGCTCATCAAGAAGAAAACACACAGGTTTCATTGCTATAACAGTAGCTAAAGCAACCAATCTTTTTTCACCACCTGAAAGTTTATAGGTCACTCTATCCTCAAGCCCTTGTATTCCGAGAATTTGAGAGGTTTTTCTTACTATCTCCATTGCTTCTTCCTTAGTTTTACCGAGATTTAGAGGTCCAAAGGCTATGTCTTCTTTTACAGTAGGACAGAAAAGCTGGTTGTCTGAGTCTTGGAATAGAAAACCTATTTTCTGTCTTACCTCTATAAAATCCTTTTCTTTTTTTCTTATTTTACCAAAGATTTCAACAGTACCAGACTGAGGTTTAAGTAGTCCCATTATAATATGAAGAAGCGTTGTTTTACCAGAACCATTAGGACCAATCAAGCCTATTCTGTCTCCCTCGTAAATTTCAAAATTAAGGGAATTAAGAACAACCCTTTTGTCATAACTAAAGGTGATGTTTTTGAGTTTTATTATTGGTTCTTTCAACTTTTAACCCAGATCAATACAAAAATCAATGTAGAGATAACACCAAATATTATATCACTTTTTTTCATATAAAAATGTTCAAAAAGGGGAAAGTAACCTTTAAATCCTCTGCATAGCATTGCCTTATAAATATCTTCAGCTCTTTCATAACTTTTTATAAGCATCCCACCTATAATATAGGCATAAGTCTTATAAGTATGAATATCTGTCTTCGGAATAAAACCTCTCAATGAAACAGCTCTCTTTATTTTTAAATATTCATCATGAATTACTGTAATATAGCGATAAAAAAGAAAAAAAACTGTTACAAGTTTAGTTGGAATTTTCAGATGAAGCATTGCATGGGCAAGGGAAAATATTGAGGAGGTTGAAAGCAGGGTTATCGTAGCGATAATAATGGCATTACATTTAATTGTTATTGATAGAGCATAATTAAGCCCTGCATGACTTATTTTTATTGAACCTAATGTGATATAAGGATTTCCTGGATAAGTTATGGGAATAAAAATCCATATAAAAGCAATAAAAAAGTTAGCTACAAGAAGTCTTGAAATTAGAGGTTTTATTTTAATTCTCGCAAATAAAAGAAGAGTTAATGAATAGAGAAGATAGAAAAGAGGAATTTTTATACCTGATGATATGGCACATAGCACACTAAATAGGGTAAAAACTAATATCTTGACCCTGGGGTCTGCCTTATGAAAAAAACTATTTCCCTCTGAGAACTCTTCAAGATGCATTTTTCTTTCTTTTAATGAACATTATTATTCCCCAAATTCCTAAAATATATCCGATTCCTCCTATTATATCTCTAAGGTTTATTTTATCCATCTGTTTTCGTAAATCAATTATTTCATTTCTCAATCCTTTTAGTTTAACATCTACGACCTCATCAATTATTTGTTTCATTTCATCTCTGCCAACCCAAGTTTTAGGTTCTACTTGGCTTTTTTTATCTTTAGTAATATGTTCTTTAACTTCTTTCCTGTCAACTGCCTCTTTAATTTTATACTCTACCCTATGTCCTTCACCAGCAGAAATGACTATTTTAAGCCCGTCTTTTTCTTTTGTGATGAAACTGTATTTACCCTTTTCATCTGTTGTAGTTTCTAAAATTTTTTGTCCATTAAAATTGTAAACTTCTACTTTACTGTTTTTGCAGGGTGAACCGTCCACAAAATAACATTCTCCAAATATTTTATCTCCTTCTCTATATGCATGTGTGTTGACCTTGTGGGCATAGACAAGAGAAGAGAAGAACAGGAAAAGTTGCAGGCAAATTATTGTTAGAATGAGACAAATAGCTGGCTTGAAAGACTTTATTTTTTTCTTCATCCTAATGCCTCCGGTTTTACTTTTTTAAGATAAGTTATTACAAATCCGGTAATAATACCCTCAATTATAGCAATTGGAAGATGCATAGCAACAAGAGTCCAAGCCAATCCTATAAAACTTTTTTCAGTCTCCAAAAGGGCTATGCTTATAAAAATTGTTGCAATAAGTATAGATAGACTGCCACCTAAAAAACCACCCAAGAAAGCTAAATTTTTACTTCTGCGAAGCAATCCTCTAAAAATATAGTATGATAAAACTGCAGGCATTGCCATTGCAAAGGTGTTCACACCCAAAGTTGTAAGTCCACCAAACTGAAACAAAAGAGCCTGAAGCACCAGTGCTACAAATATAGAGGGAAAGGCTGACCAACCAAGAAGCATTCCTAAAAGTCCATTTAATAAAAGATGGGCAGAGGTAGGTCCTATTGGAACACGAATAAAAGATGCTATAAAAAATGCTGACGAAAGTACAGCAACTTTTGGTATGTCTTCATTTTTTATTTTTTTTAATCCTAAGGCAACTCCTATAAAAGATAAAATAGCTCCGGCAAACAACACCGGAGCTGACAAAACTCCTTCGGATATGTGCATTATTTCATCTCCCTTGCCTTAACCCATATAACCCCACCAATTTCAACAGGAAAATCTTTACCATCCTTTTTTATCCTGTATGAAGCCTCGGTTAGTGCAGCAAAACCCCACCATCCAGCTTTTGGAATGGCATAGGTAAAAACTCCATTTGCATCTGCCTTTATAACCTGAGTTATATAGGAATCCTTCGGTGCTTTTATTCTGCCGCCTTCATTAAAATATTCAACTTCCACATCTGCAAATGGAAGAGGTTTTCCATTAACCTTAACAATTCCCTGAAAAACATTACCAGCCCAAAGTCCATAAGGTCTTGTAAGAGGTATAATCTCAATAGGAAGCCCTACTTCTCTATCCCATCCCTCCTCCTTTCCCAATGCTTGAACTATAATTTTCGTATAATGAACAATAAATTTTTCCTCTGCCTGTTCCCAATAGGGCTGAGGTTCAAAATAGAAAATATAATCTCCAGGGCTTTTAATTGTAAATTGGGTTTCCCAAGTGTTTTTACCTTTAATCTTTTTGTTTATAAGCGTATTAAGTAAGTCAGTTTTCCTTTCTGCAAGCATTACTCCAAAGGCTTTTGGTTTTTCCATGTTTAACCATTCTTGCTCAAAGGGATGCATGAAGTAGAGTTTAAGTGTAATCTTTTTTGGGTCTTTCTCTCCAATTATGTCATCGGAAGGCAGTATTAATCCAAAATGTGCTTGAACTGTTCCTGTAAAGAATAAAACAGTAATCAAACTTAGTAAAAAAAATGAAAATTTTTTCATTTCTTAACCTCCTCTAAAAGTTAAAGTTTAATCTCACACCATATATATTTCCTGCTTTGGTATTATCCCCGTCTCTGGCTTTATCACGAATATATTGATAATCAAAGGTTATGTCTGAACTAAGGGATTTATAACTGAAAAGTTTAAATTTTACGTATCCTTCAAATACCTGACTGTGCTTAAGTTCTTCATTCTTTGATGGAGACTTCAAATAGGCATAACCTATTCCTATTTCATCATCCTTCCTTCCCCATACACTTCCATTTAAATTTAACCCAAAGGAATACATCTTGTTATAATCAACAACTGCCTTTGAAGACTGCCATCCTGCACGGAGGAAAGCTCCTAAAATGTCTTTTATAATTTGTTGATCAAAACTTATTCCAATACCTTTCAATTCCCTATAGGAGTCAGCATCCCAATTTTCAAATCTCTTATTTGTTGTGTATCCATAAACTCTATAATTACCCTCTCCAATGGACGTCTCAAGCTTATACCCCATCTGTGCACCAAGCCAGTTGTATTTTCTTTCTATTTCATTCTTTGAACGCATCCCTACTAATCTTAAATGAAACTTATCCCACTCAAACTCTACTGCTACACCAGCATCATAGCTTGGTAGATTTGCTAAGGGATTATGAACCAGTGCTTCATTCATAAACTGACTAAGTTCATCTCCTGCATAGTTGTTGTCATCAATAAATGCTGTTGAGTCAATTATTCCTGCTGTAATTTTAATTGACATGTCTTTCTTGAGTTCAAACTTGTGTGCATACCAAAGCTCAAGGAGATGATCCCTGCTGTGTCCATTTATGTTTTTTAGGTCACTGAATAAGTCATCGGCATAGGGAGAAAGAACAAAGGGGGAGACAGCTTTCAGTCCATCTCTTTTTGCAAAGCTTGCTCTAAGGAAAAATTCACCATTTTCAATGGGTCGAAAGGATATATTAAAGTCCAATGCAGCAGTGCCTCTGTCCTTTTTCTTTGTCTCCGTCAGATCATCAGCATATCCCTTTGTCATTTTAAGCCACTGATATACTGTTGTTGCTGTCCCCGAAATTGATAGATTGTCTGTAATATCTACGGCAAAGGCTGAAAAAGGGAAAAGGAAAATACAAAAAACTACTAAGAGATGCTTCATGACTCTCATGCCACTCCTCCTTTTTGTTTTAAATTTTTTATACAATCAAGACATTTCCTAAGAGTGCAAAGACCACAACTGTGATACATAAAAAATGGAATTCCTTTGGCTTTTGCAATATTGATTATTTCATGTTTCACTGAGTGAGAGATTTTGTCTGTAAATATGACGATAGCATCAACTTTGCCTATTTTTCTTGCAATATCTTTGGTTGGTTTTGTAAATATTTTTAGATTTATACCTCTTTGTTGTGCTTCATTTTGATAATGCCTTTCAAGTCTGTCCATTCCGCCAACTAAAATTATACTCATTTCAACCTCCTTTGTTTTACATACTTAATAAAGTTTGAACATTCTAATTTTAAATAAAAAATAAAATTTTGTCAATACATTCTAAAATATTTGCAATTATGATATAGAAATATACTGAAATCTCCTATATAGCTGGATTTTAAGTATTATTGAGAAAGTTAGATGACTATATATTCAACTTAAAGTCTGAAAAATTTTTTTCTTGCCTCTTCTACAGCAAACAAAAACACTGCAAAGGGAATCAAGATAAGCCAAATATTTAAAGGAATGGGATAGGTTGAAAAAATAGTATTTCCCCACGGATGATAAACGATGAAAATTTGCAAAAGTAGCTCAAAAAGTATTCCTCCAAGAAGAAGCTTGTTTGAGAATATACCGAGACTGAAGACTGACTCTCTAAAAGAACGGGATACAAAGCCATTTGCAATCTGTGCAAGGACTATTCCTGTAAGGCATGCTGTTGTTGCCTGCATGTAAAGAATACTGTTTGCTGATAAAGCCTCTCCCCATTGCCATCCTCCTGTCTTTAAAACATAGAAATATCCAAAAAGTCCTGCCATTGCCTCAATTGGTCCCAAAATTAAGAATACTCTTAAAAGAAGCTTTATATTTAAAAGCCTTTCCTTAGTGGCCCTTGGAGGTTTTTTCATTACCTCTTTTGTTGGCTTTTCTGCACCAAGAGCAAGCCCGGGAAGTATATCTGTTCCTAAATCAATTGCAAGAATCTGCATAATTGTAAGAGGAAGAGGAATTCTAAATACCGCATAGGCAATATATGGAATAAGCTCAGCTATGTTTGATGTGAAAAAGTAAGAGATAAACTTTCTTATGTTTTCGTAGATTGCTCTTCCCTCTTCAATAGCATTAACTATTGTTGCGAAATTATCATCAAGAAGAATCATTTCTGCGGATTCCTTTGCCACATCTGTTCCACTTCCCATGGCAACTCCTATGTCTGCCTTTTTAAGTGCTGGCGCATCATTTACTCCATCTCCTGTAACTGCAACTCTTTCTCCAGATTCTTGAAGAAGCGTAACAATCCTTAATTTATTCTTTGGTGTCATTCTTGTAAAAAGTATTTCTCTTTCTTTAAGCTTTTCCCTGAGTTCTAAGTCTGTCATCTTGTGGAACTCTTCTGCCTCAATAATAACGGGATTATTTTTTATAAGCTCTATTTCTTTGGCAATTGCAAGCGCTGTTCTACTTGCATCGCCTGTTATAAAAATTATTTTTATTCCTGCCTCATGACATTTTCTTATAGCTTCTTTTACTTCAGGTCTTGGCGGGTCTTCAAGCCCTACAAGTCCAACAAATATCATATCTTTTTCCGGTTCAACCTCTGAATAGGCAAAACATAAAACCCTTAATCCCTCATCCATCAATGAATGGTAGGCAAGGTTTATTTTTTCTTTTATCTCTTCAGTTAGTTCGGTTTTATGGCCATTTATCAAAGCATATTTACATAGGGGTAAAACTGTTTCAACTGCTCCTTTGGTGAGTGAAATTTTAATCCCATCAATTATGTTCACAGTAGTCATTCTTTTTCTTTCAAAATCAAAGGGTATCTCTGAGAGTCTTTCAAATTGTATATCTCCCATATTTTCTTTTGCATATTTTAAAAGGGCTATCTCTGTAGGGTCTCCTTTGTATTGATTTTCAGAAAACTTTGCATTATTGCAAAGATATGCAATCTTTAAAAGCATTTTCTCTGTTTCTTGATTTTGCTTCAACATCCAAAGCTTTTTAACTTCCATTTTATTCTGAGTGATTGTTCCAGTTTTATCTGTGCATATAACTGTTATTGAGCCAAGAGCTTCAACAGATGTAAGTTTTTTAATTAGGGCATTTCTTTTAAGCATTCTCTGGCTTCCAATGGCAAGGGAAAGAGTAACTGTGGGTAGCATACCTTCAGGAACAAGTGCGACAATTACACCAATAGCAAAGATAAAGTTTTCCCAGAAACTTCTTCCGATAGTGTGTCCAACAATGAAAAATATCAAGCCAATCAATGTTGCAACAAAGGCAATAAATTTTGAAGTCCTTGAAATCTCTTTCTGAAGTGGTGTTGGCTCAGTATGAACAGTTTCTGTAAGATGGGCAATCCTTCCAAATTCTGTGCTCATCCCTGTTGCAAAGACAACTGCCTTTCCGTTTCCTGAAACCACTTCGGCACCGGCAAAGGCAATGTTTCTGCTTTCAATTAATTCACCTTTTTCAGTTTCATGGGTTAAGACCACAGGTAAAGATTCTCCTGTAAGTGAAGCATTATTAACTGTAAGAAAGTTTGACTCAATCACTCTTGCATCAGCGGGAACTTTGTCTCCCTCTGAGAGAATAATTAAATCTCCTGGAACAACTTCTCTTGCATGAATCTGTTTTTCTCTTCCCTCCCTTATAACTTTTACATAAAAAGGTAGCATGAGTTTTAGCTTTTCAATAGATTTTTCTGCTCTGTATTCTTGCATAAAGGCAAAAACTGCATTAATAAAAATAACTCCTATGATTGCAAAACCAAGATGACGCATTCCTTCTCCAGGATGAATGTAGTCAGATACAAAGGCAAGAGCTGCTGCAAGCCATAGAATTATGGCAAGAAAATGGGTGAATTGGTTTAGAAATTTTAAAAATAAAGGAACTCTGCGTATTTCTTTTATTTCATTAAAACCAAAATGAGAAAGTCTTCTTTTTGCCTCCTCTTCTGTAAGTCCTGCCTCAGATGTATCAAGCAGTTTAAAAAGCTCTTCTTTGTTAGCTTCGTTTATTTTCATTCTTTATGATAGGGTTTGAAAATAATTAAGTTACATGGTGGATTTTCAATTAGTTTACTTAGAGAGTCAGGTTTTAGAATTTCAAATAGTCCGCTTTTTTTCTGTTCCACAATGAGAAGGTCAATTTTTTTAGATAGAGCCTGAAACTTTACTGTTTTAAGAGAATATTTTGGAAAAATTTTGGATTCTATTTTTATTTCGCGTCTTTTCAGTGTGGAAAGAAGTTTTTCAATGTTTTCATCTTTTCCGAAATAGTTGATATATAACTTTGCATGAAAAATTTTGGAAATATTTTCTATGAAAAAAGCTAACTCTTTCATATATTTTATCTTGCCTTTTAGAATGAAAAGAATCCTTTTAGGAGAAACTTTTCCCATATTGATTATTTTTACCACAGCAACAGAGCATGGAAGCTTTGAAATCTTTTTAAAGTCATTGGAAGGGACAAAGGCAAATTCAATTTTCTCCTTTTTTATGATATCTCTCAATTCTTCAAGCCTTTCACCCTCTTTTATTATGCCTTCTACCTTAAGATTACTTTTTTCTGCTTCAAGGAAGACTTTTTTTACTATAGCTTCAGCTTTTTCAAATTTAGCTTCTTTCTTATGGATAAAACACAAATAAAGTGAGGCATTACTGAGCTTTGCAAACTTTAAGGCATACCTTGCCGAACTCTCCGATGTGATAGTCTCATCAATCTCTGCCAAGATTTTTTTATACATATCTGATCCTTTTTAGGTTACTTAATCAATTTTACATGAAAACAAAACATCTGTGATTAGTATTTCATTTAGTATAATATTAACGATTGTTGAGTTATTAGATTAAATAAGGAAAAAATTAGATTTTAGTTTAGAATATAAACTATTTTAATTATTTAATGTGAACATTTATATTTCATAAAGTGCTTAAAATTTTTATCTCTCTTATCCAAAAATTTATGTCCTATAGGCTGAATTGACCCTTACGTATTCCTCTGAAAGATCTGTAGTAAATAATCTTGTCTGAGACTTTCCAAGATTTAAATTTATGAGAACTTCTATTTCCCTTTGTTTTAAAGAATCCTTAAGTTCCTCTTCTCTCATGGTTGGTAAACCTTTTTCAAAGAGACATATTCCATTTATATAAATTTCAATTTTTTCTTCTTTTACTGGCACTCCAGAATATCCTGCTGCAGCAATGATTCTTCCCCAATTAGGGTCTTCTCCGTAAAAGGCTGTTTTAACTAAAGGGGAATTGGCTACTGCTTTGGCAACTCTTTTTGCATCAGCAATGGTTTTAGCACCCCTTACATTTATCGTAATAAACTTTGTGGCACCCTCTCCATCTTTCACGATGAGCTTTGCAAGTTCAAGACATACCTCATTGAGAGCATCCTTAAAAAGTCTCCATAATGGACTTTTTCTTTCAATTTTATCTGTGCCTGACTCACCATTGGCAAGAAGAAGCACTGTATCATTAGTTGACATATCTCCATCTACAGTGATTGAATTGAAACTATCTGATACAGCTATTTTTAGAGCCTCTCTTAGTAATTCTGCATCTATGCGAGCATCTGTAAGTATTACAGATAGCATTGTTGCCATGTTTGGTGAAATCATTCCTGCACCTTTACATATTCCAAGGATTGTTATCACTCCACTTGCGGTGTTTATTTGTTTTGAGCTTATTTTGGGGAAGGTATCAGTGGTCATTATAGCTTGTGCAACCTGTAATGGTTCTGCATTGCCTAAATTTGAGGCGAGTTCATTAAGAGCGGGAAGGATTCTTTCCATTGGCATTGGCATTCCTATTACACCAGTTGAAAGAGGAAGTATTAATTCTTTATTAATGTTTAGTTTTTGAGCTAATTTCTCTGTAATTTCTATTGTATCTTCAATACCTTTCTTTCCTGTGCAGGCATTGGCATTGCCGCTGTTTAGGATTATGGCTTGAGCAAAGCCTGATTTTATTCTTTTCATGCAAACTTTTACAGGTGCAGCCTTTATCTGATTGGTTGTAAAAACACCAGCAGCCTGGGCAGGCTTTTTTGAATAAATCAGTGCAAGGTCATACCTGTCCCTATATTTTATACCTGCTTTTACTGTAGAATAATAAAATCCCTTAGGAGAGGGAATCTCCACTTTATTGTTCACCTAATTTAAAAGTGTCATGTAGAACTCTTACAGCAAGTTCAGTATATTTTGCATCAATTAGGCAGGAGATTTTTATTTCAGAGGTGCTTATTGCCATTATATTAATTCCGTGATTTGCAAGAGCTTCAAACATTTGGGCAGCAACACCACTATGAGTTCTCATCCCTACTCCAACAATAGACACTTTGGCAATTCCCTCATTTAAGATAACCTTTTTAGCACCGAGTTCTTTACATAATTTTTCAGTTATTTCAAGAGCTTTTTTAGCATCGGTTTTTGGAACAGTAAAGGAAATATCTGTGGCTTTACCATCACTGCTTATGTTTTGGACAATCATGTCTACCACTATGTTTGCATCGGCAATTGTTCTAAACAGTTTTCCAGCAATTCCGGGCTTGTCTGGCACTTTTACAATTGTTATTTTTGCCTGATTTTTATCATGGGCAATGCCTGATACTACAACTTTTTCCATGTCTTTATCCTCCTTTGTAACTAATGTTCCAGGATTATAATTAAAGCTTGATCTAACTACTACAGGCACATTGTATTTCATTGCAAACTCAACAGAACGGGTTTGTAAAACTTTTGCACCGAGGGATGCAAGTTCAAGCATTTCTTCATAGGCAATCTTTTCAAGCTTTTTTGCTTCTGGGACAATATTTGGGTCTGCAGTATAAACACCGTCAACATCTGTGTATATCTCACATAAATCAGCATTTAAAGCAGCAGCAATTGCAACGGCTGTCAAATCAGAACCACCTCTGCCAAGGGTAGTAACATCCTCATCTTCAGTTATACCCTGAAATCCTGCAACTACGACGATATAACCCTGTTCTAAAGCTTTTACTGCTCTTGTTGCTATTATTTTTTCAATCTTTGCCTTGGTATGAACAGCATCTGTAATGATTCCCATTTGTCTTCCTGTGAGTGCGATTGCCTTATGACCTATACCTGTTAATGCCATTGCAGTTAAGGCCGCTGTAACTCTTTCACCTGATGAAAGTAATAAGTCCATTTCTCTTTCAGGTGGATCTTGACAGACCTGATGGGCAAGACCTATTAATTTATCTGTTTCTCCAGCCATTGCAGAGACAACTACCACTACTTTGTTACCTTCCTTCGCTGTCTTTGAAACTCTTTCTGCAACTGCTTTTATTCTTTCAATGTTTGCCACTGAAGTGCCACCATATTTTTGAACAATTAACATTTTTCCCTCCAGATGGATAAATTAAGTGATATTTATTATGTAAAATTTATAAAAAAATTTACAATATGGATTTATATAATTTCCAACATTTGATATTACGCAAATAACAGCTCATTCTGCAGATTTATTGATGGTATCTTTTGTTTTTGCAAAATTCAGAAGTTTTTGGGAATTTTAATAAACAGTTTATCAAAGTTTTCAGCTAAAAACCTTTTCTTTTTCAGTGATTGTCTGTAGTTTAATATAAAAAGTTCCCGAGACTGTTTAAAGCTCGGCGCGGTGAAAGCACCTACTGCATTATGCCATGATAATAAGTCCAAAATATAAGAGCCTATTTAAAACTTGCGATTTTATATCAAAGATTGCTACTATAAAAAGATTTAAAAATTTTTGGAGGTGAATTATGAATTTAATAGCAGATGCCTATGCAATGGGCCCTTCACCTCAGGGTGGTGGACAGGGGGACCCCATAATGAGTTTATTGGCAAGCCTTTTACCTTTAGTTTTAATTATAGTTGTTTTCTATTTTTTGCTTATTAGACCTCAACAGAAAAGGGCAAAAGAACACAGACTAATG
>JAOAGB010000034.1 GCA_026415995.1 Thermodesulfovibrio sp.
CTTCTTTTTTCGCTCATTACAGCAGGGGTAGCAGCTACACCAGGCAGACTCATTCCGAGAGCTTCCGTTACACATGCCATTGTATTTGCTGTGTACATTCCTTGACAAGAACCGGCAGAAGGACATGCACACATTTCTAAGGCTTCCATATCTTTTTGGGTTAACAGTCCTTTTTTGAATTTTCCAACTGCTTCAAAGGTATCAGAGGTCAAATTTCTTCGCTGTCCTTTATAGTATCCCGCAAGCATAGGACCTGCTGTTAAGACTATGGCGGGTATATTGATCCGAGCGGCAGCCATTAGCATTCCTGGTGTAATTTTGTCGCAGTTAGTTAATAATACTAAACCATCAAATTGATGGGCTTCTACTATGCACTCTATTATATCGGCAATCAATTCTCTTGAGGGGAGCGAGAATTTCATGCCTTTATGTCCCATGGCAATACCATCACAAATTCCGGGGATACCAAAGAAGAATGGATAACCTCCGGCACTATGCACTCCCTTTTCTATAAAACGAGCAAGTTCATTCATTGTTATATGGCCAGGTATAATATCTGTAAAACTGCTTGCAACTCCTATAAAAGGCTTGTCCATTTGGCTTTTTGGGATTCCCGTAGCAAACAGCAAAGCTCTGTGAGGTGTTCTTTCAATGCCCTTTTTTATAGCATCACTCCTCATTTAGTTGCCTCCTTAGAATGTGATAATTTATACTGTCTAATCATCTCAGCCATTCTATCCTTTTTGTAAAGCTTTTCCTTTTGCATTCTTTTTTTCTCTATCTCCTCCTCGGGAGTAAGATAATGCTTTCGGTTCATTTCATCAAGCATACTGTCAAGCTGCCTATGTTCTTCATAAAGTTTTTTAAATTCTTCATTTTCTTTCTTAAGAATCTCGATGATCTCTTCTTCTCTCATAGAGCACCCCCTAAAATTGTTTTTTTATAATTCTACAATAAAATAAGCAATTTTGTAACAATTTTTTTTACAATATTTTAATGAGACCATTTTTCATTGTATTTTTCACTTTATACGGTTTAATTAATATTTATTTTTATATAAAATTAAGATCGATAATTACCTTTAGCATAAAATCAAAGCTTTTGTTGATATCTTTCCTCGCTTTAATGATTTTTGCTCCAGCAATAATAAGGTATACGGAAAGACAAGGATTTGAAGCTTTTGCAATTTCGTGGTCATGGATAGGATATTTATGGATGGCATTTATTGTACTTTTCTTATTTTTTGGATTAATAATGGATTTTATAAGGACTTTATTTTTCATTTTCAGTAGACTGTACAAGAAGGAATTGTTCATCTTTTTTAATTCAAAAAAATATAAAAAAATATCTTTTTTCTTGCCCCTTTTCATGTCAATTTTTTTAGTTATTTACGGCTACTTCGAAGCGCAAAATATAAAAATAGAAAGGGTAGTAATTAAATCAGATAAGATAATTAAAAATATTAAAATAGCTCAGATTTCTGATGTTCATATTGGTTTATTAATAAGAGAAAAACGCGTAAAGGCAATAGTGGATAAAATTAATGAAATTAAGCCAGATATTTTAGTCTCTACAGGAGACCTTGTAGATGGACAAATAGATAAATTAGATACAATAGCTGAAATTTTAAAAGTTTTAGCTCCACCTCAAGGTAAATATGCAATAACAGGTAATCATGAATTTTATGCAGGGTTGAAACAGTCTTTAGCTTTTATTGAAAAGTCTGGATTCATCGTTTTAAGAAATGAAGGTATATACCTTGAGAATTTAAATTTAAGTATCGTTGGAGTAGACGATCCTGAATCTAAAAGATTTGGATACTCTGATATCTCAGAGAGTGAACTTTTGAAAAAATTCAAAAACACAAGCTTTATTTTATTGCTCAAACATCGACCAATTATTGACCTTAACTCCCAGGGATTATTTGATCTTCAACTTTCAGGACACACTCATAAAGGACAGCTTTTTCCGTTTAGCATTATCACAGCATTTTATTATGCCAAACAGGCGGGATGTATTAAAAATTCTGATAATTGCTATTTATATATCAGTAGAGGGACTGGAACATGGGGTCCGCCTGTAAGAATATTTGCTAAACCAGAGATAACAATTATTGAGATAGTGAAGGACTAATTCTCACTTTTTATTCTTAGTATTCTTAATTTATTACAACCTTCACATTGAACGGGTGTTGTTCCTGACTGAAAAGCTTTTCTAAAATACTTATACTCTCTGTTTTGCCAGATTTTAATTAAACTTTTTTCATTTATGTTACCAAAAAATATGTTAGCATCTGTTTGTCTTGGGATACCTCTGAATACACATGGTGAAACATAACCGAGTGAATTGATAAATAAGGATTCTACAGGTCTTTCTGAACACATTTTGGTTCTTTTATGTGGATGTGGGAGGTTAAAATAGATATTCAAATTTTTCTGTTTACCCAAACTTGTAATTTTTAAAAATCTATTTTTTAATGCATTATATTCTTCTTCATTTTTAGGAACAACTGATTCTAAAAGTAAGGTTTTTTCAGGGACGAAATCTAAAGAACTTACGATTATATCATTAATCCCTAAGTTCGAAAAAACATATGGAATTTCCTCTAATTCTTCTAAATTTGATTTTAGAAGCATATAGGCAATGTTGATTGTAGGGTATGATACTTTTCTCTTAATTTTTCTGGCATTTAGTTCCTTTATAACATGAAAAATTTTTTCAATTTTAGTTCCTTCCCTTAATATATCGTTTTTTCCTATACCGGTTAGAGAAAATGCTATTATATCGAGTTTTGAGTCAATTATTTTTTCTAAATCACTATCCTCCAAGATCATTCCATTTGTTGTTGTCCCGACTAAACATTCCTTTTCTTTCGCCATTTTCAAGATATTGAAAATTTCTGGATTGCAAAAAGGCTCGCCCCAGCCTTGTAAATATAATAGTTTTACTTTTTTTAAATATGGAAGAAGTTTTGTAAATTCTTGAAATGTAAAATTTCTCCCTTTCCATCTATTCTTATAAATTGTATGAGGACAATAGAAGCAATTGGCATTACAAAGTCCAGAAATCTCAAGTTGAATCCATTGTAATTTGGGAAAAATTAATTTCTCGAATATATTCATCTAAGTTATTATAAATTATGGAAAGTAGTTTTTCCTCCTTATATTTACATATTCCTTTTTGTATAAAAAGATGTAATTATTGCGGATTTTACTCATTACCATACCATGAGGAAATAGAAGCTATTTTTTTATCTGCTATTTTAAATGAGATAAGATTGACAAAAGATTTTCCTCATCTTATAAAAACCATATATATTGGAGGAGGAACTCCGAGCTGTCTTCCAGCTTCGAATTTCGAGAAAATTTTGGAGGCTTTACAAAAAAATTACAAATTTATTGATAAAGTTGAATTTACTGTGGAAATTAATCCTGGAACCATTACAAAAGAGAAAATTAATTTATTAAAAACATATGGAGTTAATAGAATTAGCATTGGTGTTCAATCATTTTTAGACAAAGAACTTTCTTTCTTAGGAAGAATTCATGACGTAAAAGAAGCTATTAAAACGGTTTACATGGTTTTAAATTCTGGAATTGAAAATATATCAATTGATCTAATATTTGGCATACCTGGGCAAACTTTGGATAGTTTTAAATTTTCATTAAATGTAGCAACATCGTTACAAATTAGGCATATATCTATTTACGAATTAAATATTGAAAGATGCACTCACTTAGAAAAAAAGGTTAATGAAGGTAAAGTTAGGCTTTTAAATGAAAAAGTTATTGAACAAATGTACATGATAATTCCTGAGTTGCTTGAAAAAAAAGGTTTTTATAAATATGAGATTTCTAATTTTGCTCAAAAAGGTTTTGAATGTTTACATAACATTAATTACTGGTTAAGAGGACCCTATCTTGGTTTAGGACCTTCTGCTCATTCATATTTAAATAAAAAAAGATTCCATAATCCTGTAGATATTTTTTTATACTGTGAATCTTTGCAAAGAAATAAACTATCATGGATAGATGATTGCAAAATAGATGAAATAGATGAATTGAAAGAGAAAATTATTTTAGGTTTAAGAATGAAAAAAGGGATAATTATAAATAAAACATGCTTAATAGAATTTTTTAAAGACTTGGAAAATTTTGGTTTAACTCGCGTTGATTATAACCGCGTATATTTAACTGATAAAGGAATGCTTTTATCTAACGAAATTTTTGTAAAGGTATTATCACATATTGAAAATTGTTCTGTCTGTAAACAAGAATAAGTAAATCACCGGATGATTTCGATAGCATTTCATAAAATTCTTGAGTATTATTAACCTCTTTTTTGTTTATTTCTACAATTATATCTCCATTTTTTAAAATTCCAAGGGCTGGACTACTTTCCATAACACGATTAATAAAAACACCCTTAATATTATTTCTTAAAGTTTGTTTAATAGAAATTGGTATTTCAGTTATTTCTAAACCAGGTATTGAAGAAGAGACTGATTTAATATTGTTTATAATCTCTGGTGGGTCTTCGAGAATTAAATTGATTTCTATTTTACTGTTATTTCTCATAATTTTAAGCTGAATATTCTCTCCTGAAAATTTAGTACTCATTAAGTTTTGTAAATCCTTTATATCTTTAATTGGTAACGTATCTACTTCAATTATTATGTCTCCTCTTTTAATGCCAGCTTTATAGGCAGGGCCGCCTTCATAAACATTAGTCACTATAACTCCATAGTTAGTAAATAGAATTTTCTTCAAATCCTCTGTAACCGTTTGTCCTTGAATACCCAACCATCCAGATTTTCTGTTAATTAATTTCATTATTTCTTGCTCAGAATCTTTGATTACTAATGCCTCAGAAATGTTATCATCATTTTGAACTACAATCCCCAAAGGTTTTAAATCTATGGAAATTAAAAGGGAACCTAAAACATGTTTTCCTTCAACTTTTATTAAATTATCCTCAACTTTTCCATTTACTAATAGTATATTGAAAGATTCGTTACGAGATAACAGGAAAAATATAGTCGAATTTTTGTCAGGATTTTTAAATTCTATTCCCCTTTTTAGTCCTTCGGTTTTAAATAAAGATATTTTAAGTTTTGAGTCAATGGCTAAAATTTTTTTATCATCATCTATGATTGAAGAAGGAGCTAAGGCTATATTTTCTGAAAACAAAACAGCTATTCCATTTTCAAGAGTAATTAGGGCAGGTAAAAAATTTTTGTTTATTTCTTCTATTTTGCTCCTTATAATTTTCTCTAAGTCATCACTTCCAAAGGATACGAGAGGGAAAAACAAAAAGATTACTATTGAAAATAAGAAAAATACTAAAGTTTTGGTATGACCTTTATTTGTAAACATCTTGTAGTATTATGCTCAATTTTATATCTATCGTCAAGTCTATATCCAACAACACATACAATTTTACCTTCACTTTCAATTATTGGTATTAAATCCCTCTCATCTCTTGGAACTTTTTCATCTACAAAAAAATCCTGAATTTTTTTCTTGTTACCAAAGCCAAAAGGATAAAAATAATCTCCGGGTTTTCTTGCCCGTATTATTAAAGGAAAGTTAATTTTTTCTCTATCAACATATATGGTATTTTTACCATCTCCAAAATCTGGGATTTCTTGCCTTTCTAATTCTTTTATACTTAATAAAACATCTGCTTCAGTTAAAAGAATATCCATAGGTTTATCTAATATATAAGTAGACAATTTTTTAGGAGGTTCAGCAGTTATTATAATTGTTGAGTATCCTTTTATGGCTTTTATTCCTTTGGGAAGGTAAAGTCTATCTCCGGGTCTGCCTTTTTTAATGAGGTTTATAATTTCTTCTATATGTTCAAATTCTATTCCTCTTAGGCCTCTTACACTATCTATTGCAACTCTTAGAGCTCTTCTGAGAATAACTGTATTTAGCACTTCCATGGGATTACAGAATAATTCTACTCTGTTGTCAGTTTTCCTACTCATTAGTCTCATTAGAGCTTTTGTAACTGATACATTAATATAGTCATTTTCCTCCCTAATTATATCTGCGGTTTTTGATATTATTCTTGTGGCTTGAGGTGATATTGATTTGATTACTGGCATAAGGTTTTGTCTAATTTTATTTCTAAGATATTTCAAGTTTTCATTGGATGGATCAATTATAAAAGGAATATTTTTTTCAGCCAAAAATTTTTCTATTTCTGTTCTCTCTATCTCAATAAGCGGTCTGATTATTTTTTTCCTTACTGGAGGTATTCCGCTCAATCCTGCAGGTCCTGCTCCTCTTAGAAGCCTCATTAATACTGTTTCTGCTTGATCATCAGCGTTATGGGCAACAGCAATCTTATGAGCTTTTATATTTATACTTATTTGATCAAGAGCTCCATATCTTAAAATTCTTGCTGCTTCTTGAATATTAACCTTTTCAGTTTGAGCAAATTCTCTCACATTTACTGACTGTGTATAAAAATCTACAGACAGATTATTACAAATTTTCCTGCAGAACTCTATTTCTTTGAGAACATCGTTGGGTCTTAATCCATGATCTATGTATGCTGCAGAGACTTTTAGTTTATATTTTATTCTTAAATCATGAAGCAGGTAGAGTAGGCAGACTGAATCGGGTCCTCCAGAGAAACCTATTAGAACATGGTCTCCTAAGGACAACATATTGTGTTTTTCAATAGTTTTTTCTATTTTTTTATTTATACTCATAACTTTTAATTTTAACAAATTTGGATGGAAATTTTTATTAAAATTAAACCCTGAAATTGATACAAGAAAGCCAATCTCAGGGTTTAAGATTAGATTATTAGATTTTATAGGATGAATTAGAATTTACTCTTCACAACCAAGCATCGGTGAAAATATCCTTTTTGCTGCTCCACACAATGGACATACCCAATCTTCGGGTAATTCCTCAAATGGAACTCCTTGTGGAATTTTTCCTTTTTTGTCTCCCTTTTGTGGATTGTATATATACCCACATCTACCACAAACCCATTGTTGAATTTTTTTATCTTCTGCCATTACATACCTCCTTCAGGCTTTCCATAATCCATGAAGATTACAATACTCTCTGGCAATTACATCTTTGGATGTTAAATAAAAAATTGCTTCAGGGGGTTGCCCTGGATTTAAAAATTGCCTAAATACTTTTCCATCAGCAATTAATTCAATCCATTCAATATAATGTTTTTCATCCATTGGATGTGGTATACTACCAACTTTTACTTTATAGCCTCCTTCAATATTTTCAATAACTGGAACATGTTTTTCCAATGTTGCATCAACAATATTTTCGGAAAAAAGTTTCATTGGTTGTCCACAACAAACAAGCTGTCCTACACCTTCATGCAAGATTTCTACAATATTCCCACACTTTTCACATTTGTAAACTTGCAATTTTTGTGTCATGCTTACCTCCAAAAGGTTTCTTATTTTTAATTATACCATATAATTATTTTTATTGAATATTAATTTTAAAAATTTATTATGATAATATTTACATAAATTTCTGATATAATCTAAAACATGAAAGCTTGGATTATAGAAAAAATAAAGAGTTTAAATACTAATAAAGCCCCTCTCCAATTAGTAGAATTAGATACCCCAGAACCATTAGATAGAGAAATACTAATTAAAGTGCATTTTTGTGGTATATGTCATACAGAAATTGATGAAATAGAAGGTAGAGCAACTCCTACATTTTTACCTATAATTCCTGGTCATCAGATAGTAGGAGAGGTGGTTGAAGTTGGAAAAAATATAAAAAAGTTTAAAGTCGGAGACAGGGTTGGTATTGGTTGGATTTTTTCTACTTGTGGAAGATGTGAGTTTTGTTTAAGAGGCCAAGAAAACCTTTGTGAAAATTTTAAAGCTACTGGAAAAGATGCTCATGGTGGATATGCTGAATATTTTAAAATTCATGAAGATTTTGCATTTTTTATTCCTGAAAACTTTAAATATGAAGAAGCTGCTCCGCTTCTATGTGCTGGAGCAATTGGTTATAGGTCATTGATGCTTGCAAAGCCTGAAAATGGTCATAACATTGGACTTATTGGTTTTGGTGCATCGGGTCATATTATGATGAAAACAATAAAAAATTTATATCCAGATTGTAAAACTTTTGTCTTTGCAAGAGATGAAATACAAAGAAATTTAGCAATAGAACTCGGAGCCTTTTGGAGCGGAGATATTGAAGAATTTCCTCCGGAAAAGCTCAACTCAGCAATAGATACAACTCCTGTATGGAAACCACCTTTGAGAGGACTTAGATATCTTAAACCTTCAGGAATTCTGGTTATAAACGCAATAAGAAAAGAGGAACTTGATAAAAATATATTATTAGAACTTGATTATTCAAGAGATTTATGGCTTGAAAAAGAGATTAAATCAGTGGCAAATATTACAAGAAGGGATATTTCTGAATTTTTGTCTGTGGCAGCAAGGTTTTCAATTAGACCAGAGATTGAAATATATGATTTTAGAGATGCCAATAAGGCTTTATTAGACATTAAAGAGAGAAAAATAAAAGGTGCAAAAGTT